>JAEZKJ010000162.1 GCA_023415545.1 Bacteroidota bacterium | reverse complement strand
GTTTTATTGGAACCATCCATTGACACACCTATTGAAATAGGAGATATAATATGGTTGGTTGGAGAAGAAACAAACTTAAATAATGTATCGGATTACATAACTAAAAAAATATTATGAAAACAGATCCCAAAAACTGTCTCTATTGTCAGAATAATGAGACACTTCACAAGTTAATGATAGAGATAGCGCATCTGTCTGTATCTCGAGTTTTCCTTTTCAAAGAGCAGACATATAGAGGCCGTTGCCTTGTTGCTTTTGATGAACATGTCAATGATCTTTTTGAACTTTCTAAAGAAAAAAGAGATGCTTTTATGGATGATGTAACTAAGGTAACTAAAGCTATGGACATAACTTTTCATCCCGAAAAGATAAATTATGGTGCTTACAGTGATAAACTTTCTCATCTTCATTTCCATCTTGTCCCTAAATACGTAGATGGTCCTGATTATGGTTCTGTGTTTCAAATGAATCCTGATAAAGTTTATCTTAGTGATGAGGAGTACGATGATATGATTAAAGCAATAAAGAGCAATCTATAATCGCCATCACTAATTTTATATATTCATAGGTATCAAATTTAAAGTTAGGTAGTTTTTTAATAATAATACAAAATGAAGCGAGGTTAGCCTTTTTGACTAACCTCGCTGTTGTTTATAACGAAAAACAATACAATTCTTACGGAACAACCTGTTCGGGTACTTTCATAAAAATCTTAGCTGTTCCTGCAGGAATACTTACCGAACCGGTAATAGCCGCCTTTTCAGATGCTTTCGGATCGTAATACGAACCACCTTTATCGGCCATATTCAAACTATAACTACCCGATGAATTAGCATTTACCACCACATATCCATTCTCAAATTTTCGTTCAAGTATGTTGCCTGACTTAGTAAAAGCTTCAATAGGTTTACCGATAGGCCAATACCATTCGTCGAGTTTGTACATGCGTACATTACTCCTACCAGAATCGTTCCCCTGTATAGCTCGATAATCGCATATCAGTGGGCTGGTCCCAAACCAAACTTCATTTGTTCTATTAGTATTACTCAGATGACTTTCTGGATTTACGCCCATTAAATAACCACCATAGAGATAAAGTTCTAATTCATCGCGATCTGTCTTGGAAAGAGCCTCTATCAATCTACTTTTAATCCCCGAATCGCCAATTGCCCTGCCTACACGAAAACCCTTTTGAGCGCATACAATCATTTCTTCTATCCTTTTAATATAATTATTCCCGGTAATTTTATCGTAAGCAATCGAAGCAGAAACCGGAGAATAAGGATTTTTATTCCATTCATTGTAAATATCCGTACAAGTAATGGTGGTTACTTCTTGATTAAAGAATCGTACAAGAGGATTATCGGCATGTGGCGATCCGACACGACCGTAAGGTTCGAAAAAACGGATATCGGTTGCCGGATTGTTGTAGTTGTTAGCATATATTAGGGGATAGTATGTTGGTCCATAATATTCGATCAACTGGTCGAAAGCTTCGCGCATATTGCTCATCTGTCCTTCAGCCGAACTCATAACGGTATAAAGAGCATTGTCCTTAAAACTCCATATATCTTGATAGTTATTATTCAGGCGTACAACGTTACCTTTAGCATCGACCATGTTTACCAAAACAGTAAATCCGGTCAAGTCATTCCAAATACCATCCGTATATCCCTGATTCATCCGCAGTTTATAATTAAACACCATAATGTCGCGTCGCAAACCAGACCAGGGATCGCATGCATAAGCCCTGGATGATTTTCCGGGTTGTGTACCTGAGTTATAAAGTGGAGTAAATACCCTTGTTTTAGCCGAATGAGGCTGAGGAGTAGTATTATCATATCCCCGTTCTACAGTAACGATTACTCCTTTATCGGTAGTTTGGTCTACCGAAATGACACGCATCAACTCTCCTTTATAATCCTTGCCTGCAGCTCCATCTGTTTTTATCCAAAAAGTATTGTTGGTTGCCAGATTATTTGCAGGGGTAACTTTAAGAGTAGAAGGATTACACGGTACAATGCTTGATTTAGCTTTGGTAAAGGGAGCTGTGCCGTTAATAATTTCGAACTGGGTATCGGTGGCGCTTATATCCTTGGCAATCAATCCGGTAGGGATGTGAGCCAAATCTTTTCTGCGGTTAACCAATTCTACCCAACGGAAACCGGCAGCTGATTTCCCATTTAAATTAATATTACCGGCATCGAGAATCGAACTGTTGTAATACACCGATATTTCGAAATTGGGATTAATCTGTTTCATCCTTTTTACCGTACCATCGGGAGCCGTATTGAAAGCCGCTTGTATCATTACATAATTGGCAGCAATTTCATCGAACAATTCTGTGGAATACGCAGCCACATCTTTGTGGAAAACTGACCAGATGCCATACACCGGATACTGTTGTTGTGGCTGAAATTCGAAATTCTGTTTGGCGCTTTGAGTTACGGTAAGCGTTTTGTCGGCTGCTCCCTGCCCACTGACAGTAACGATAGCCGATCGAATGGCATATGAACTAGAGGGATCGACAATTATGTTGAACGTATTGGTACCAGTTACTTTGTTGACATGACACCACTGCTGACTCTGATCATCAACAGATACGTTCCACGATGGAGCATCGGTTTCCACTGTAACAATTTTTGTATCTCCTTCTACCGGAAATACCTCTATAGTATCCGGATTAAGAGTAATGATTGCAGCTTCGAAAGTTTGGACAACGTTTATTTCTTTGCTTAACGTTCCTGCCTTAACAGTTACAACAGCCGACCTCTGAACTCCGTCGGAATTACGTGTAACCTCTATCGTCAAGACATTCTCTTTTTTCTCAACGCTGCACCAGGTCTGATTAGAAGCATCTACCATAGCTTTCCATTCCGAAAAACTGGTAGAAACGACTATTTGTTTTTTAGCCGGTGCCGATGAAAAGGCAGGCAAAATATCCGGATTTAACGTTATAAAACTGTAATCTTCTTCTTTCTCGTTTTTAGTACAACCCAACAATAAAAAAGCTGTAGCCAAGAAAAGGATTATTTTTTTCATGGGAAATGGGGATAATATTATTTTATTTTTGCATAGTTACAAATTTTTTAATATATTGACAATACTGTTACATAAAAAAACGGGAAATGTTATTTGAAACTATTGAAATATAGTTAGTTGCAGAGATTCTTCAAGCTCTTCATGCGGAAATCTATGGTAAAAATATTTATAAAAATATTCCGAGGATAGGGTTAAAATGCACTTGTGGATAGTGATATGTTCTTACCTCTTGCTTACAAGAATCAAAGTAATGTATAAAAAGAGTAATCCCTGCTTGAATTGATGTGACCCTCGAAAGTTTTGTTTCAAACTTTGTAGTCTTAATATATTCTAGCAGGGATTACTTAATATTTTCTATTCACCGTCGAAATCAAAGTCAAAATCAAAATCATCATCTGAAATATATTCAGGTGATACAAACTCATCCATACTTCGTCTTTCTTTCTTTGTTGGTCGTCCGGTACCGCGTGCTCTATTTACAAAGCCGCTAATTTTATTCATCTCAAGCAATTCATATTGGTCAGGAGTTGTAACATTCTCCATAATATCATTAACAAGTTTAGCACCCACACGCTTTTCTATAGGTTGCAATACTTTAAATGAGTATGTAATTGGAGATTTACGAACCTGTATAATATCACCGGCTTTAATCATTCTTGCCGGTTTCATTTGAACACCATTAATTAAGACTCTACCTTTTTTGCAAGCTTCGGCAGCAATAGTACGAGTTTTAAATATTCTCGATGCCCATAACCATTTGTCAATTCTTGCTTCAGCCATTATTTTTTGTTGTATTGGTTCATCGTGATGTTTATACCTGCAAGGCAGAAACTTTTTATTATGTCACCAGCTGTTTTCAGGCGTTCATCCATTGTTCCCATATCCTTTTCATCGAAATTACCAAGGACAAAGTCCACTTGTCCTCCTTTTGGAAATTCATTACCTATACCGAACTTGAGTCGGGCATAGTTTTGTGTTCCAATAGTTGCAGCTATATGTTTTAATCCATTATGACCTGCGTCACTACCTTTCCCTTTAAGACGTAATGCTCCAAATTTTAAAGAGAGATCGTCAACAATAATTAGAACATTTTCCAAAGGAATATTCTCTTTTTGCATCCAATATCTTACAGCATTACCACTAAGGTTCATGTAAGTAGACGGCTTTAACAAAATAAGTTGTCTTCCTTTGACCGATAGGGTAGCAGTAGCTCCGTAACGACCATCGTTAAAAACAATATTGGACGCCTTTGCAAGAGCGTCCAATACCATAAATCCTATGTTGTGACGGGTATTTCGATATTCATCACCGATATTACCCAATCCTACAATCAAATATTTCATTGAAAGGATAAAGTTTTAGAAATTAAGAGTTTGCTTGAGCACCACGAGCAGCACGAGTCAATTTAACAGCACAAACTACGGCAGCTTTAGCATTTATTAATTCTAATCCTTCGAAGCTAAGTTCACCAACTTTGATTGTTTTACCAAGACCAAGTGGAGTAACATCGATAACAAGACGCTCTGGGATTGCTTCGAAAAGAGCTTTAACTTTAAGTTTACGCATTTGAAGAGCCAATTTACCACCGGCACGAACACCTGCAGCCAAACCTTCCAACTGTACAGGAACTTCCATAACGATTGGTTTAGAATTTTCGATTTGGTAGAAGTCAACGTGAAGAATGTTGTCTTTTACTGGGTGGAATTGGATATCTTTAAGGATAGCGTTAACTACCTTACCATCAATCTCAAGATTTACCACATAAATGTTTGGAGTGTAAACTAAGTTACGAAGACCATCTACTGGCACGCTAAAGTGAGTTGCAACAGGAAGACCTTTTTCGTCTTTTTCTACACCATAAAGTACACAAGGAACAAGATTAGCCTTGCGAAGTTCTTGAGTGGCTTTTTTGCCTAGGTCTGTTCTTACAGTACCTTTAATTTCAATTGATTTCATTTTTTAATAAATTGTGTTACTCTAAATTAAGTATTATTTTCTTGCTTAATTCGCCATCACACGATGTGGTATTATCACACGATGCCTAAAAAGCGGTGCAAAATTAGCTTTTTATTTTAAAAAATCAAAGTAAATATATTATTTTCAGACCTATATTGATTAATAATTAAAATTCAATATCAATCTTTATCTCCTCTTTATCCTCTTTTTCGTTAGCAGGTTCCTCTTTTACCTCATTCTCAGTGGTGTAAGAAGGTACTCCACCTTGTTCATTTGCAATAAATTGTATAGCTTGTTGAAGACCGTTCATGAATTTTTCAAAGTCCTCTTTATAAAGAAAAATTTTATGTTTTTCAAAACTAACTTGTGAATCATCCCCCTCTCCAGAAACAACTTTTTTACTTTCTGTAATAGCAAGAAACATTTCATCTTTTCTGTTTTTCTTTACATCTAAATAATAAATTCGTTTTCCAGCTTTAACTGCTTTTGAAAAAACTATCTCCTTGTCATTTTCAACTGTGTTTTTCTTTCTATTATCTTCCATATCTGTATTATTAATAACTTATGCCAAATTTGGTCATTTTTTTTAAATAGACAAAAAAATAATATAGAAACTTCAACCAACACATAAATTAATTGTTCTATTTTCAAGTTTTTCAATTAAAAGATGTAATTATATTGTGAGGAATCAATTGAATTCCCTAATTTTGCATTTCCTAATAATTTTATTTCGAATTATGATTAATAGAGTTCTTATCCGTCTCAAGGTCGTTCAGATAATTTATGCGTATTATCAGAATGGAGGAAAAAACCTTGAAACTGCAGAAAAGGAGTTGTTTTACAGCTTGTCGAAAGCTTATGACCTTTACAACTACCTTTTATTATTAATGGTTGAAGTGACAAAATTTGCTAGCAAAAAGCAAGAAACAGCGAAAAACAGGTTGTCACCATCAAAAAATGATTTAAATCCAAATAGTAAATTTGTTAATAATAAGTTTATCGCTCAACTCTCTGAAAACAAGCAACTACTTGAGTTTGTTAACTCACAGAAAAAAACTTGGGAAAATGAACTTGAGTATATAAAGCTATTATTTGATAAAATTGAAAATAGCGATATTTATAAAGAATATATGGAAAGTGAACACTCTTCATATGAAGAGGATAAAGAACTTTGGAGAAAATTATATAAAAAGATTATCTTTACCGATACAGATTTAGATCAAGTGCTTGAAGATCAAAGTTTATATTGGAATGATGATAAAGAGATAGTAGATACCTTTGTTCTTAAAACTATTAAGCGATTCGATGAGAAAAACGGCAAGAAACAGGAGTTGCTTCCAGAATTTAAAGATGATGAAGATAAAGAATTTGCTCGTCGTCTTTTCAGAAGATCTATTTTAAATGCTGATTACTATCGTCATCTTGTTGCTGAAGGAACAAGAAATTGGGATTTAGACAGAATAGCATTCATGGATATGCTTATTATGCAGATTGCATTAGCCGAGATTTTAAGTTTCCCTAATATCCCGGTAAATGTATCTATGAATGAGTATGTAGAGATTGCAAAAAATTATAGCACAGGCAAAAGTGGTGGTTTTATCAATGGTACTCTTGATGGAATCGTTAATCAATTAAAAAAAGAGAATAAGTTAACAAAAAATTGATAACTTTGTTAATACTATAATACTAACTAAAAAATTTAGACCATGAATTTAGCATTTGTATTCTTGCAAGGAGCTGCAGGTGGTGATTACACTTTCCTGATAATGATGGTAGCTATTTTTGCTATCATGTATTTCTTTATGATCCGTCCACAAAATAAGAAACAGAAGGCAATATTAAACTTCCGTAAAAATCTTGAAATTGGACAGGATGTAGTAACAGCTGGTGGAATATATGGAAAGATTAAAGATCTTGATGATTCTACAGTAACATTGGAAATTGCTCCTAGTGTAAAAATTAAAATTGACAGAAATTCTATTTTTGCTGATGCAGCAGCTAACCAGCAAACTAAATAAAGAATAAAAGATGTCCGATAAGCGGAAGGAACTTATTAATTATTTAAAGATATCTAGAAAAATCAAGGCTTCTCTATTGATCTTTTTCAATAGAGAATTCTTGATTTTCCTTTTTTTTATAATCGTTGCCTCACTATTCTGGTTATTGCAGACTTTAAATGAGCCATATGAAACAGAATTAGAAATACCTATTGAGGTAACAAATGTTCCCCAAAATGCATTGATAACTTCAGATATTCCAACTGAGTTGAAAGTTATGGTTAAAGATAAAGGTACCATCCTTATGAACTATTTTTTAGGAAATACCATATCTCCGTTAACTTTAAACTTTATGGATTTATATGAAGATAAAAATAACGTTGAGATTGCAACAGATATTTTTAATAAAAAAATTGAATCTCAACTTAAACAATCAACAAAGATACTTAGCATAAAACCCGAAAAGATTGATTTTATATATACTTTGGGAGAAGCAAAAAAAGTACCTGTGCAATTGAAAGGAAGTATAACACCTAAAAGAAGTTATTATCTTTCGAATATTACTTATAAACCCGACTCCGTAAGTGTATATGCACCTCCATCAATTTTAAAAGATATTAATGTTGCATATACTTCTCCTGTTTATATGAATAACATTGGAGAGACGAAAATTATTGAGGTTTCAATGGCCAAAATTAAAGGAGCAAAATTTATTCCCGAGAAAGTTAACATAAAATTGTCAGTCGATATTTATGCCGAGAAAAGCCTTGATGTTCCTGTTATAGGTATCAATTTCCCTAATGGAAAAACTTTACGAACTTTTCCTTCTAAAGTAAAGGTAGATTTTCAAATTGGATTAAAACACTTTAAGGATGTTAATCCAAATGATTTTTTAATCTGCGTAGATTATAATGAACTAATAGGGAATAATAGTGATAAATGTGACTTAATATTGAAAACTTATCCATCATTTGTTAATCATATAACCATTAATCCTACAAAAGTAGATTACCTAATAGAAGAATGATAAAAATAGCCATAACAGGAGGAATAGGGAGTGGTAAATCTTATGTTTCTTCAATATTTGAATCTTTGAATATACCGATATATAATGCCGATGTAAATTCAAAAAAAATAGTATCATCAAACCTTGAGTTAAAGAGTAAACTTATAGAAATATTAGGTGAGGATTGTTATATAAATGGAGAACTAAATAGAAAAAAGCTCGCAAATTTTATCTTTTCTTCTGATGAAAATCGTCTTTTAATAAACTCTATTATTCATCCTTATGTATTAAAAGATTTTCTAAAGTGGAGCGAAGAACATTCTCAGTACGATATAGTTGGAATGGAATCTGCCATTCTCTTTGAATCAGGATTCAACAAATATGTCGATAAAGTGGTTATGGTTTATGCTCCTTTGGAAATAAGAATAAATAGAACCATGTCAAGAGATAACTCTACACGTGAAGAGGTTTTAGCTCGCATTTCTGCCCAAATGGATGATGAGCAAAAACGTGCTCTTTCCCATTATATAATAAACAATGGTGGTGATAATGAGTTATTGCCTCAAATTAATGGTATCATTAATAAATTATTGATTGATTTTAGATAATAATAATTTGTGAGTTTAGCAGGGTAATTGTACTTTTGCTACCAAAATATTGAATATTAAAATAAAGAATGATATGTTGAAAACAATTTTATCAATCGCAGGAAAACCTGGATTATATAATCTGATTTCTCAAGGCAAGAATATGCTTATTGTAGAGACAATAGATGCAACAAAGAAAAGAATACCTGTTTATGCAAGTGAGAAAGTTATATCTCTAGGTGATATTGCTATGTATACTGATGCTGAAGAGGTAGCTCTTAGCGAGGTCCTTGAGGCTGTAAAGAATAAAGAGAATGGTGCTGTTGCAGCAATCAATTATAAGAAAGCATCTAACGAAGAACTATTCGATTATTTTGCAGAAGTTCTTCCTAATTTCGATCGTGACAGAGTACACGCAAGCGATATTAAGAAACTGCTTTCATGGTATAACCTACTAATTGAAAACGGAATCTCTGAATTCGCTGCAAAAGAGAGCGCAGCTACAGAAGAAGAGAGTGCAGAATAATACTTTTTTCGACAAAAAATATGTGACCCCCAAAAGTTGTACAAATAACTTTTGGGGGTCACGTTATATAGTTGGGTTTATTTATTGTAATTAAAACTTTTCAGTTACTCTTTTTTATCAGTTCCTAAATACAAGACCATCAGCTCCACGTTCAACAATAATCGGTTCATCTCTATTAACTTCATTGGCCAAAAGTTTCTTCGATAGATCATTAAGAAGATATCTTTGAATAGCTCTTTTAACAGGACGAGCTCCAAACTCAGGATCATAACCTACACTTGCAAGGAATTCGGTAGCAGCATCAGTAAGTTGGAGTGTAACACCATTTTTATTGAGCATTTTCTTAATAGAATCTATTTGAATATTTACTATCTCCTCAATTTGCTCTTTACTTAAAGGTAAGAACATTATTATATCATCTATACGATTAAGGAATTCAGGACGAATGGTCTTTTTAAGCATATCCATAACCTCTTTTTTTGTCTCTTCTACCACAACCTCTTTGTTCTCATCATTCATCTTTTCAAATTGTTGTTGTATATAAGCACTTCCAAGGTTAGAGGTCATAATAATTATAGTATTTTTAAAGTTTACTACTCTACCTTTATTATCGGTAAGGCGTCCATCATCCAATACCTGAAGAAGAATGTTAAACACATCGGGATGTGCCTTTTCTATCTCATCAAATAGCACTACTGAGTATGGTTTACGTCGAACAGCTTCAGTAAGTTGGCCACCTTCGTCATATCCCACGTATCCGGGAGGAGCTCCAATCAATCTTGATACTGAAAACTTCTCTTGATATTCACTCATATCTATACGTGTCATCAATGATTCATCATCGAATAGGTAATCGGCAAGAGCTTTAGCTAGTTCTGTTTTACCTACTCCTGTAGTTCCCAAGAAGATGAATGAGCCTATAGGACGTTTAGGGTCATGTAAACCGGCACGGCTTCTTCTAATGGCATCTGATACAGCCTCTATCGCTTCTTCCTGACCTACAACACGAAGATGTAACTCTTTTTCAAGGTTCAAAAGTTTATCACGTTCACTTTGAAGCATCTTGTTTACAGGTATACCGGTCCATTTAGATACAACATCAGCAATGTCTTCCGCAATAACCTCCTCCTTTATCATGGCCGAGTCGCCTTGCATCTCTTTCAGCTTTTGCTCAACATCTTTTATCTCTTCTTCTAAAGCTTTGAGTTTACCATATCTTATCTCAGCAACTTTACCATAATCACCTTCACGTTCAGCCCTTTCAGCCTCAAACTTAAGGTTTTCAATCTCTTTTTTATTACTCTGAATCTTATTTACTAGGCTCTTTTCACTCTGCCATTTAGCTTTGTATGAGTGCTCTTGCTCTTTAAGTTCAGCAATCTCTTTGCTAAGTTGTTGTAGCTTAGGTTCATCTTTCTCTCTCTTGATAGCTTCACGCTCTATCTCCAATTGCTTTATATGGCGTGATATTTCATCCAACTCTTCAGGAACAGAGTCACGCTCCATCCTTAATTTGGCAGCAGCTTCATCCATAAGGTCTATGGCCTTATCAGGAAGAAAACGATCAGTAATATATCTGTTACTTAACTCTACAGCTGCTATAATTGCTTCATCTTTGATACGAACCTGATGATGGTTTTCATAACGCTCTTTAAGCCCACGAAGAATGGAGATAGTATTCATAACATCCGGTTCGCTTACCATAACAGTTTGGAAACGACGTTCAAGAGCTTTGTCTTTTTCGAAATATTTTTGATATTCATCCAAAGTTGTAGCTCCAATACTTCTTAATTCTCCACGAGCAAGGGCAGGTTTAAGAATATTAGCAGCATCCATAGCTCCTTCACCTTTACCTGCACCAACAAGTGTATGGATTTCATCGATGAAAAGAATTATATTACCTTCCGATTTGGTAACCTCATTTATTACTGATTTTAATCTCTCTTCAAATTCGCCTTTATATTTAGCACCGGCTACCAGTGCACCCATGTCGAGTGAGAATATCTGTTTATCTTTAAGATTTTCAGGTACATCACCTCGAATCACTCTATGAGCCAAACCTTCAACAATAGCCGTTTTACCTGTACCTGGTTCACCAATCAAAATCGGATTGTTCTTTGTTCTTCGACTAAGAATTTGAAGGACACGTCGTATTTCTTCATCACGACCAATTACAGGATCAAGTTTTCCACTCCTTGCAGCCTCATTTAAGTTAATAGCATATTTGCTAAGTGATTGATAAGTATCTTCGCTGGATTGTGATGTAACTTTTTCGCCTTTTCTCAACTCTGTTATGGCAGCTTTGAGTTCATTTTCAGTAACACCGGCATCTTTTAGTATTGTAGATGCTGTATTGTTACTCTTAACGATGGCTAATAGGATAGCTTCAATGGGCACAAACTCATCACCCATATCTTTTGAAATCTTGTTAGCTTTTTGAAGTACATCATTGCTTTCACGGCTCAGATATGGTTCTCCTCCTGAAACTTTTGGCAATGATTCAATTTGTTTGTTTACAACAATAGCAATTTGTTGTCCATTTATGCCAAGTTTTTGGAAGACAAAGTTGGTAACATTTTCTCCAACTTTAAGTACTCCGGCAAGTAGGTGTACTGGTTCTATAGCCTGTTCCCCATGCGACTGGGTGATATTCACTGCTTGCTGTACAGCCTCTTGTGATTTAATTGTAAAGTTGTTAAAATCCATATTTATTCTCCTTATATCTTTGTAACTATAAAGTTGATTACTAATGTGAAACATAGATTATCTCTATTTGTTCACATCGTATAACATTCTATATAAATCAAAACTCTTGCCAATCAAGATTTATGTTTATTTTACCTTAAGTAGTGGACATTTTGACATAATGCAACTCTATTTTTCAGAAATAAAGTCCTGTTGTATTACAAAAAGGCATACTACTATTTCTCTCAAAAGTTATTTATACATATCTTTGATGCATAAAAGAATATGAATAATTACAAGCAGATGGATAAAAACAATATAAAGTTTTCAGATAAGGTTATGTTGATTGATGCAGCTTTGATCGAAAAAGTAGCATCTGATTTCAGAAGACATTTCTCTAATATATTATCACGTGAATTACCTAAAGCCGATCTTGCTCTATTTTTAGAGTGTATTGCTCTTGAATCAGGTATAACGTCAGGTAATAATTCTTTTCAAGTACTCTTCGTCTATGATTCGAATTGTGAAAAGCTTAATTCATTTACTCCAGCGCTACTGAAAGATGAGATTGATAGCATGGCATTCAAGAGCAATTTAGGTGAGTTCTCATTATTTTCATTTCAACCTTCGGATATGGTAACTCGTGAGGAACTTTTTAATGAATCAATGAAAGTCGTTCTAGATTCATTGGATGTAAAGAGTGCCATAATTATTCCTTCCGAAGAGTTAACCAACGATGAAATATCAGAAACAGTCTCAAAAGTTGATGGTAAAGAGAATATTTATTTCTTTGGAATGAATCCTTTATCACTGCCTAAATCTGCAAAATGGGAGACTATGGGGTATGCTTTAATGAAAGCTTTAGGGGTTAAAGCCGACGAATTATAATAAACAAAAGTTATAACTGATATAATGCAATTGGTATTACTATGATTCTTTTGTTACTTTTGCACTCTGAAAAAGAGACAATTAGTTAAAACAATATTTGGTATGCCAATTACATTACTTAAAAGGAATAACAAAAAGATTTATATTTGTACGGTTTCGTTAATAACCCTGCTTCTTTTTTTAGGGTATATACCGTCACTATCTTTCCTTTCAAATGTTATAACTCCACCACTTTCTCTCTTCTTGGGATTATCGTTTGCCCTTTTGTGTGGTCAAGCATTTCCAAAGTTCAATAAAAAAGTTTCAAAATATTTACTTCAATATTGTGTTGTTGGCTTAGGTTTTGGAATGAATCTACAGGAATCGCTAGCATCAGGTAGACAAGGGATGGAGTTTACCATTATTTCTGTTGTTGCTACCATGGTAATAGGCATGCTTATAGGATATAAATTTTTGAAAATTAATCGTGATACCTCTTATCTTATAAGTTCCGGAACTGCTATATGTGGTGGTAGTGCCATTGCAGCTGTTGGACCTGTTATAAAAGCAAAGGATAGTGATATGTCGGTAGCTCTAGCCACAATATTTATTCTTAATGCAATAGCACTTTTTATATTCCCATCAATTGGACACTATTTAGGATTGAACCAGCAACAGTTTGGAACATGGGCTGCAATAGCCATTCATGATACAAGTTCTGTCGTTGGAGCAGGGGCTGCATTTGGCGAAGAGGCTTTGAAAATTGCTACTACCATAAAACTAACTCGTGCTTTATGGATTATCCCTATGGCTCTTATAACAGCATTTATCTTTAAGACTGAAGGTAAAAAGATAACAATTCCTTGGTTTATTATCTATTTTATTATAGCAATACTAATTAATACATATTGTATGAATAGTATTCCTCAAGTAGGCGAGGTTGTATCTTCATTTGCTCGAAAGGGACTTATCATAACCATGTTTTTTATTGGTGCATCATTGTCGCTCGATGTAATAAAAAAGGTTGGTGTAAAGCCTCTTATTCAAGGTGTATTGTTATGGATAACAATAAGCGTATTGTCGCTATGTTATATACTTTTCCTATAAAGATTTTTTGAAATTATCTATATCTAACTGACCATTCAAGGTATTATCGTTTGATATCATAGCGATAATGCCTTTAATTAAATTGTCTTTACTTATTTCTATAACAACATTACTAACATATTTTCTATTTTGCTGATTGCTATTTTCACAAATTACTTTAATATTTCCAGCCTCTTGACGTAAAGCAATCATAGATAGTTCGAACATCTTCTTTTTATTTGCATCTTCAATCTTTTGTTTATTTATTGCACCCTCTACATCAGTTGAAATTTGTGTAATAAGTAAATTACGAGCATTTGAAAGCGCTTTCTTTTTTGATGCTGTAACATCCGGGCTCGAGCCATTAGATGTTGCACGATAGAATAGTTTATCAGTTGTATATTCAACTCCACTACATGCTTTGTTTTGAGCATAAATATTTGCTGATAATGATATACAGATAAATAGCAAATAGTATTTTAAATTTTTCATTTCTTTTACACTTTTAATTGGTTGCTAATATATACAAAAAAGTCTGTATTTCTAAAATTTATTCATTTTAAAGCAGTTAATGTAAAAAATATAACACTTCATTGGGAAATAATATTATTTTATTTTTCTTTGTAATAAAATATAAAAATATGGTAATGACATTATTACTTTTAGGACTAGGTGCACCTGAAATTTTATTTATTGCACTTATTATACTTCTCCTTTTTGGAGGGAAAAAAATTCCTGAACTTATGAAAGGTTTAGGAAAAGGTGTAAAAAGTTTTAAAGATGGAATGAATGGTGTGGAACAAGAATTGAACGATTCCACAAAAAAAGAAGAAAATAAGGAGTAAGGTACGCAATGACAGAAGAAAAGCTCACTTTTTGGGATCATTTAGAGGAGTTGCGTGGTGTTCTTTTCCGTATTGCAGTTTCTGTAATAGGGGTTATGGCCGTTGCCTTCTGTTTCAAAGAGACTCTTTTTAATATAATTTTAGCACCTAAAAAGTGTGATTTCATTACATTTCAATTATTTGAAAAGTCAGCACAATTTTTGGGTTTTTCAGAACTAGCTCCTGAAAAATTTGATGTATCTCTTATAAATACTCAGCTTACCTCTCAGTTTCTTATTCATATGAGTGCCGCTTTTTATGCCGGCATCATTATAGCGTCTCCATATATTATATACCAACTTTTCCGGTTCATATCTCCTGCACTATATGAAAATGAGAAAAAATACTCGTTATATATCATAGCATGGGGCTATTTGCTTTTTATGGCCGGAGTGTTATTAAACTATTTTTTGATTTTCCCACTAAGTTTTCGTTTTCTTGCTACTTATCAGGTAAGTGGTGAAGTCGAGAATATGATATCTTTATCATCATATATGGACACACTTATGATGTTAAGTATAATGATGGGCATACTATTTCAGTTGCCAATCATATGCTGGCTTTTATCAAAGTTTGGTTTGCTATCTTCAAAATTTATGAAAAAATATCGTCGCCATGCGATAATCATCATAATGATTATCGCCGCAATAATAACTCCAACAAGCGATATTTTTACTCTTGTTATAGTTGGTATGCCTATATATTTACTTTATGAGCTTAGTATAATAATTGTCAAACGTTCGTCTAAACAAAATTCATAAATCTTTATATTGAAGTTTAAGAGCAGGATATACTATATCACCTTTAACAATATTCAATCCCTCATTTAAAGAGTTATTTTCTTTACAAGCCTTTTCCCATCCCTTATCTGCTATATCAATAATATATGGAAAAGTAGAGTTTGTTAAAGCCCTGGTTGATGTCATAGGAACAGCTCCAGGAATATTGGCAACACAGTAATGAACAATACCATCTACAATAAATATTGGCTGTTGATGAGTAGTAGGATGTGAAGTTTCAAAAGCTCCTCCTTGATCTATTGCTACATCCACAAGAACTGAGCCTTTTTCCATGAGCGAAAGCATATCTCTAGTTATTAAGTGTGGAGATTTTGCTCCGGGTATCAGTACAGCTCCTATTAGTAGGTCTACCTCCGGTAATTCTTTTTCAATATTACTTTTTGAAGAGTAGAGAGTTTTTACATTTTTTGGCATAATTTCAGAAAGTTCTCTTAACCTTTTAAGCGATATATCACATATAGTTACATCAGCCCCTGTGCCTGCTGCAATGTAAGCAGCATTTGTCCCAACAACGCCTCCTCCAAGGATTAAAATTTTACAAGGTAATACTCCGGGTACTCCTGCAAGAAGTTTTCCTTTTCCTTGATTAGGTTTTTCCAAAAAATGTGCTCCTTCTTGTATCGACATTCTACCGGCTACTTCACTCATAGGAATAAGCAGTGGCAATTTACCATCTCTATCTTTAACTGTCTCATAAGCAATACATACAGATTTTGAGTTTACCATAGCTCGTGTAAGTTTTTCATTACTGGCAAAATGAAAATAGGTGAATACTATTTGGTTCTCTTTTACTAAGGAATACTCCATTTCTATAGGTTCTTTTACTTTAACTACCATGTCGGAACTTGAATATATGTCCTCAATATATGGCAAAATCAAAGCTCCGGCATCCATATAGTTTCTGTTGCTATATCCGCTATTTATACCCGCATCTTGTTGAACATATACAATATGTCCTTTATTAACAAGCTCTTTTGCTCCGGATGGCGTTAATGAAACTCTGTTTTCATTATCTTTAATCTCTTTAGGAATCCCTACTATCATGTTAATGTTATTTATTGGTTTATTTATTTTTATAACAAATTTGAAGTTAAAATAGATTATTGATTTCGCCTTTTTTTTATACTAAAGTTAATCTTTGGTATCCATAGACTAGAGTAATAAAGATTATATTTGTATTTTTGTAAAAAATGAATTCGATAGGTACTATCATAATCTCTAGGTATTGATATTTTCAAAATGATAAAAATTATTAATCTGAACATTAGTAAATTATTCGCTATAATTATATTTTTTTGTTCTATCTCTATAAGTGCACAGACAAGTTTAAATAATACATTTATTTCTCCATTTAAATTTCCTCTGCTTTTAAGTGCAAATTTTGGTGAACTTCGAGGAAATCATTTTCATGGAGGCCTAGATATCAAGACACAAGGTGTTGTTGGGAAAGAGGTTCATTGTATTGCCGATGGCTATGTGAGTCGTGTGCTTGTTATGGAAGGAGGTTATGGAAATGCACTTTTTATTACTCATTATAATGGATATACATCAATTTATGGGCATATAAAAAACTTTGCTCCAACAATCGAAAAAGTTATAAAGGAGTATCAACTCAAACATGAAATATATGCTGTTGATTTGAAATTTGAGCCTGATTATATAAAATTCAAATCAGGTGAGGTAATAGCACTAAGTGGCAATGAAGGCCTATCCTTTGGACCTCATCTACATCTTGAGATACGTGATACTAAGACTAATGAATATGTAAATCCTCTTCTTTTTTATAAAGATTTAATAGCCGATAATAGAGCTCCTGTTGCACAATTCATTGCTGTTTATCCTATAAAAGGTGAAGGAGTGGTTGAAGGAGGACAATCTAAAAAAATAATTCCTATATCTCATTTATCTAAAAGTATAAATGCTTGGGGAAAAATTGGTATAGGAATTAAAGCTTTTGATCATATGACAAATACCTCTAATCATTATGGTATTCATCAGATAAAACTATTTTTAGATGACAAAATCATATTCAAAAGTCAAATCGACAGAGTAAAATATGATGAGAACAGAAGGATAAATGGATATACTGATTACGATGAATTAAAAAGAAAAAACAGATGGATTATTCGTTCGTATTCTCTTCCGGGAAATACTATTAACTTTGTTGAGCAACAACAAGATAGAGGTATTGTAGATATTAATCAAGAGAAAGATTATAACTTTTCATATGAAATATCTGATATATATGGCAATAAAAGAAGATATAATTTTACTATTAAAGGTAAGAAAACCAATATCGAACCACATTTGCCTAAAGGAAAAGTGCTATATTGGAATAAATTGAATATCATTCAGGAACCTGGATTTCAAATGGCTATTCCTAAAGGTATGCTCTATGATAATGCAGAACTTAATTGGTCGGTGAGAAGTGACACTGCAGCAATAGCAAATATTTACCAAATAAATAATGCTCCTATTCCTCTACATAGTTATTGTACTTTGATGATAGGTGTTAAAAATAAAGTTGTTGACGATACTACTAAATATTATATAGCATCTATTATAAATAACAGGAAAAGATATATAGGAGGTACTTATGAAAAAGGTTGGTTGAAAGCAGATATTCGTGAGTTAGGAACCTATACTGTTGCTATAGATACAGTATCACCTAAAATTGTACCATTGTCAAAGAAACTATGGAAATCAGGTAATATCCAGTTTCGTATTTATGACAATGAAACTGGAATTAAAAGTTACAAAGTGTACATAAATGACAAGTTTCAATTATTTTCATATAGTTTGAAAAACAATAAGTTAGCTATGAAATATCCAACGCACCTTCAAAGAGGAGTATCACATAAAATAGAGGTTATCATAGAAGATAGGTGCGGAAATATAAGAAGAGAAAAATATATTATTTAATAATTAACAGACATAAATTATAATGAAGAAAAAATTATTATTTGGATTGGCTATTGCTATATCATCTGTTTCTCAGGCTTTAGCATGTACAAATCTGATAGTAGGAAAGAATGCATCTGTCGATGGTTCTGTAATAGTATCTTATTCTGCCGATTCGTATGGAATGTTTGGCGAGTTATATCATTTCCCTGCTGCTACACATGCAAAGGGTACTATGCGTGATATCCATGATTGGGATACAGGTAAATTTTTGGGACAGATTAAAGAGGCTCCGAATACATACAATGTAGTAGGAAACATGAATCAGTATCAAGTTACTATTGGTGAAACTACATTTGGAGGTCGTGAAGAACTTGTCGATACTACCGGTATAATGGATTATGGAAGCCTAATATATGTTGCTCTTCAGCGTTCACGTACAGCAAAGGAGGCAATTAGTGTGATGACTGATCTTGTAAAAGAGTATGGCTATTATAGCAGTGGCGAGTCATTTACTATTGCTGATCCAAATGAAGTTTGGATTATGGAGATGATTGGTAAAGGTCCGGGCGTGAAAGGTGCAGTGTGGGTTGCTGTTAGAATACCTGATGACTGTATCTCGGCTCATGCTAATCAGAGTAGAATTCATAAGTTTGATATGAATGATAAAGATAACTGTCTATACTCTCCTGATGTAATCTCTTTCGCTCGAGAAAAAGGTTACTTTAATGGTTTAAATAGTGAATTCAGTTTCGCTGATGCATATAATCCTCTTGATTTTGGTGGTGCTCGTTATTGTGAAGCTAGAGTTTGGAGTTATTTTAATATGTTCAATAAAGAGATTGGCAATAAATATTTATCATATGCAAAAGGAGAAAGCAAAGAGCCTATGCCTCTTTATATAAAAGCTGACAAAAAGCTCTCTGTTCGCGATATACAGAAAGCTATGCGTGACCATTATGAAGGAACGCCACTCGATATAACAAGTGATTTGGGCTCAGGTCCATTCAAAACTCCATATCGTCTTTCTCCATTATCGTTTAAAGTAGATGGCGAGGAATATTTTAATGAACGTCCTATCTCAACACAGCAAACAGCTTTTACTTTTGTAGCTCAGATGCGTTCATTTATGCCTGATCCTATTGGTGGAGTTCTTTGGTTTGGAAACGATGATGCAAACATGACTGTTTTTGCACCTGTATATTGTTCGTCAACAAGAGTTGCCGATTGTTATAATGACAAGAGTGCTGACTGTGTTACATTCTCATGGAATTCTGCCTTCTGGATTTATAACTGGGTGGCAGATATGATTCGTCCTCGCTACTCGCTTATGGTAGGTGATATGCAAGCTGTTCAAAATAAGTTAGAGGATAACTTTGCTGACTCACAAAAAGGTATTGAAACAACCGCTCTTTCACTTTATGAAAAAGATCCTTCAAAAGCAGTAGATTTCCTAACAAATTATAGCTGTATGACATCACAGATGTCGGTAGATACTTGGAAAAAATTAGGAGAATATCTTATTGTTAAATATAATGATGGAGCTGTTAAAAAGACCAATAAAGATGGATCTATTATGGCACCTTTAACAGGTCATAGCGCACCTCTTGTACGTCCGGGATATCCTGAAGAGTTCCTTAAAGAGTTAGTTAAAGCAACAGGCGATAGATACAAGGTTATTAAATAGAATATAATTATTTAAAATAAAAGATAGTTTTAATAAAACAAAATCTATATTTTTGTTTTATAGATAAGAAAAGAAAACATTTTTTTATGGAAAACAAAGTACTTATAGAGCAGGTAACGGAAAAAGCTAAAAAGTGGCTTACTCCTGCGTATGATAAAGAGACTCAGGACGAGATTAACAGATTGATTTCTAATCCTGATAAGACAGAGTTGATAGAGGCCTTCTATAAAGACTTGGAGTTTGGTACAGGTGGTTTAAGAGGTATTATGGGCGTTGGTAGCAACCGCATGAATATATATACTGTCGGTGCTGCTACTCAAGGATTGGCCAACTATCTAAAAAAATGCTTCAGTGACAGAAAAGAGATATCTGTTGTTGTAGGACATGATTGTAGAAATAACAGCCGCCGTTTTGCTGAGATTTCTGCCGATATTTTCTCTGCCAATGGTATTAAAGTATATCTTTTTGAAGATATGCGTCCAACTCCTGAAATGTCCTTTGCAATCCGTACATTAGGTTGCCAAAGTGGTATTATTATAACTGCTTCACATAATCCTAAAGAGTACAATGGTTACAAAGCTTATTGGGATGATGGTGCACAAGTTCTTGCTCCACATGATAAGGGTATCATTGATGAAGTAAATAAGATTACTTCTGCTGCTGATATCAACTTTAATGGAAACAAGGATCTTATTGAAATAATAGGAGAGAAGGTTGATAAAGAGTATCTTGATAAGATTATGTCTCTAACTATTGATCCTGAAGTAATTAAACGTCAAAAAGATCTTAAGATAGTTTATACTCCTATCCATGGCACAGGTATGATGCTTATACCAAGAGCTCTTAAGCAACTTGGTTTTGACAATGTTACTTGCGTTCCTGAGCAGATGGTAAAAAGCGGTGATTTCCCAACAGTGATATCTCCAAATCCTGAAAATGCTGAGGCTCTATCTATGGCTATTGAATTAGCTAAGAAGATCGACGCAGATATCGTTATGGCTTCTGATCCTGATGCTGACCGTGTTGGTATGGCTTGTAAGAATGATAAAGGTGAGTGGGTGCTTGTAAATGGTAACCAAACTTGTCTTCTATTCTTGTACTATATCATTACAAACCGTAAGGCAATGGGTAAACTTACAGGTAATGAGTTTATCGTTAAGACTATTGTAACAACTGAACTTATCAAGAATGTTGCTGATGCAAACAATATCGAAATGCGTGATTGCTACACCGGTTTCAAATGGATTGCTCGTGAAATTCGTATAAGTGAGGGTGAGAAACAGTATATCGGTGGTGGCGAGGAGAGCTATGGTTTCATGGCTTCTGACTTCGTACGCGATAAAGATGCTGTATCTGCATGTACTCTTCTTGCTGAGATTTGTGCATGGGCAAAAGATAACGGTAAAACACTATTCGATGTTCTTTTGGATATCTATGTTAAATATGGTTTCTCAAACGAGACAACAGTCAACGTAGTTCGTCCAGGTAAGAGTGGTGCTGAAGAGATTAAGGCTATGATGGATAACTTCCGTAATAACCCTCCAAAGGAGATTGGTGGTTCTAAAGTTGTTTTAACTAAAGATTATCAGACTCTTAAGCAGACTGATGCTGATGGTAAGGTAACTGATCTTAATATGCCTGATACTTCGAATGTACTTCAATGGTATACTGAAGATGGAACAAAAATCTCAGTTCGTCCTTCAGGTACTGAACCTAAAATCAAGTTCTATATCGAAGTAAAAGAAAAAATGGAATGTCCAAAATGCTATGAAGCAGTTAATGCAGAAGCAGAAGAGAAGGTTAAAGCAGTACGTAAATCATTAGGAATCTAAAACTATTCTTTATATTATCATGAAAAGGAGTGCAAATGTTTGCACTCCTTTTTTCGTTTCACAGTGTCGTTTATCTGTTTCACACTGTGAAACGGATAAACGACATCGTGAAACGGGTGTTCGACAGTGGTTTTTGTACTTATTTATTCAATCACTCACTATCGTATGAGGATATACAAATTATACTAATATTGGCACGAAGGAATCTTTCCTCAAAAAAAGTTGCAAGGGTACATTAAGAGATAATGATATACATATAATTTGAAAAAGTGAGGACTTAATTTAAAAATTAAAATAAAAAACAACGGGAATTTTATTATATCAATTCATAAAAATTCAATTATATTCAATAAAAAAGCGTGATAATATTCATTATCACGCTCATATATCGATTAAGAATTATCTTAGTAATTAGTATAGATGATTTTCATCTTTATTTTATCTTTTCCACCAACCAATTTCACGCTTTGGATTTCCAGAGAATTAGAAACTTTTATAACAGAAGGACTTGTACTGTTACTATCATATTCTACATTTACCGGAACTAA
>JAEZKJ010000161.1 GCA_023415545.1 Bacteroidota bacterium | reverse complement strand
TAAGAGTCAATTCGACAAGAAGACGTTTATTTTTGCTTGTTTTATAATTGATGTCGCAATTATTACAAAGTTTCATCGTTCTATAAAGAAACTTTGTATCGCATTTCGACGCTTGTTCTACATATTTATTTCGTATTGAGTCGCTCACTTCAAGAAGTTCCACTGTGGATGAGTCTTTGCTTACAAGAAGATCGCGAAGATGTGATGCCAAGCCATTAATAAAGTGACTTCCATCAAATCCTTTGTTTATGATTTCATTGAAAAGAAGCATCGCTGCAGTAACTTCATTCTTTAGGAAAATATCTACAAAACGGAAATAATAGTCGTAATCAAGTACATTTAGATTCTCGATGACGTTTTTGTATGATATGTTTCCATTAGTGAAACTTACTATCTGATCGAATATAGATAGGGCATCACGCATACCTCCATCAGCCTTATGTGCTATTACTCCTAGAGCTTCAGGTTCAAAATTTACACCCTCTTTAGTAGCTACATATTTTAGATGTTCTATAGTCTCGTTAATTCCTATTCGGTTAAAATCGTATATCTGACATCTACTAAGTATAGTAGGAAGTATTTTATGTTTTTCCGTTGTTGCAAGAATAAAAATAGCATGGTGAGGAGGCTCTTCCAAAGTTTTAAGAAAAGCATTGAATGCAGATGTTGATAACATATGCACTTCATCGATAATGTACACTTTATATTTCCCTATCTGAGGTGGTATCCTTACCTGTTCAATTAAAGTACGTATGTCGTCAACCGAGTTGTTCGATGCGGCATCGAGCTCATGAATGTTGTATGAACGTTGTTCGTTGAATGCTTTGCACGATTCACATTCGTTGCATGCTTCCCCTTCGGCAAGAGGGTTTAAACAGTTTATTGTTTTGGCGAAAATACGTGCACATGTAGTTTTACCTACCCCTCGTGGTCCACAGAATAGATATGCGTGCGCCAATTTATTATTGGCAATAGCATTTTTCAGAGTTGTAGTAAGTGATCTCTGTCCTACTACTGTGTCGAATGATGAAGGACGATATTTACGTGCTGATACTATATAATTATCCATAATTTGGAGAAAAACAAATAATGTGTTATGCAAATGTAATACAAAATATCCTCTTTTCAGAGTTTGCCATGTATGAAATATTCTTATATTTGCAAATAAACATTGATATAAATGGGTGTTAACAGATTGCTTATAGTTTGGACCTTCATAAGAAAACATAAGTACATGGTTACTTTTGTTCTTTTTATCATTATTATCGGTTTTATTGATGATAATAGTTTAATGCGACGTGTGCAACATCAACGTGAGATAAATAATCTAAACAAACAAATAGAGAGTTATCGCAAGCAATATGAGGAGGATACACGAATGTTGAAAGAGATAACTTCAAATCCTCAGGCTATAGAGAAGATTGCACGTGAAAAGTACTTTATGAAGAAACCTAATGAAGATATTTTTATAATTCAGAAAAATGAATAAAATCTATGATATTGTTGGCTATATAGGAGCCATCTTAATTCTTGCCGGTGCTATTTTACAGTTTAACAAACTCTCTTTTGCACCATTTCTTCTGTTAATTGGAGCTGTGATGTTTGCTTATGTGCAGGTAGTACATAACAGATATGATGGAGCTAATTTTATTATTAAACGTCTACGTAGACAACAGATATTAGGAGCACTTCTACTTATTGCTACAGGATTTATGATGATATTCCTAAACAATAATGAGTGGATACTATGCTTGACTATATCGGCTGTATTTGAACTTTATACAGCTTTTCGTATTCCGGCCGAGATAGAGAAGGAGAAAAAATAATTCTTTTTAGTTAGAAAAAGTTATCTATTTATCAGCTTGATATAGATAATATGGATATAATTAAAGTATCATTGAGGAGATAAGTTTCCTTAATGATACTTTAATTTTTTATGCATATCTAAATATTTCATACAGAAAAATCTCTGCTAAAATATATTTTAGCAGAGATTTATTATTTAATAAGTGAGGTATTTAAATGTCCTCACTTATATACGATTAAATTAATGTTTTGTAGTTTATTGAGCTATAGTCATCTCATCAACTAAGTTTTTACAGCCACCAAGTTTGTCGATAATGAAAAGTACATAACGAATATCTACAGCTATGCATCTTTGTAACTCATTGTCGAAGTTGATGTCGCCACTTAAAGATTCCCAATTGCCATCGAATGCTATACCAATCAATTCACCTTTACCATTGATAACAGGAGATCCTGAGTTACCACCTGTAATGTCGTTTGTAGTAAGGAAACAGGTAGGCATTTCGCCATTTTTCATCGCATAACGACCATAATCTTTATTGTTGTATAACTCTTTCAATTTTTCAGGAACAATAAATTCACGATTTGTAGGATCCTCTTTTTCCATTACACCTTTAAGTGTAGTATAGTGACTATAAGCAACTCCATCTTTTGGGCTATACGGCTTGATATTACCATATGTCATGCGAAGAGTGAAGTTCGCATCTGGAGCTTTAGGTGTTGGATGGTACATTTCACAAAGTCCTCGAACATAAGTTTTATGAAGTAGTTCAAGCTTATCTGCATCTTTCGTAGCCAAACTTCTTAAATTATTAAGAATTAAATATTTCCCACGAACAAATTTTGTCATTGGATCATTGTCAATAGCTTTAACTGTAGGTTTACTGATAAACTTATTGAAATTTTTCTCGTTCGAGAAAATAGAGTTATCATATAGATTATCAATATATGCATCGAAATTGCCATTCCATTTTTCTTCTACCTCTTTATAAAGTGGGAGTAGATACTCCTTATCTACACTTTTGCCATAAAGAGGTATCAGTGCTTTCATCACTTTTCTGTCAACCTCATGATCGTAATCTTTATAATGAATGTAGCTGTACGACTGTTTTAACTGGTCGATGTATTTAGCAATTTTTTCTTTATCTTTTTGTTGAATAGCCACTTTTATGCTATCCATAATCAAGTATGGTGTACCAAATTCTATAGCATTTTGGAAAACCTCAACGTAATATGTCAGGTTAGTGTTTATTGGAGTTTTCTCATCTATGATGTTATTGATTTGTGAAATAACATCCATATATTCCTGATTATTATTCTCCTTGGCAAATTTTGCAAAGTTTTGCTCCTGCTCAGCTTTTGTCTCAAGCACTTTATTGTCGATAATTGCTTTGTTCATTCCAATAGAGTTCTTCCAATAGTTGCTACTACCGGCAAACTTACTAGCATATTGGATTCTAGTCTTATCGCTGTTAGCCATTACCTCTTTCAGCACATTAAGGTATGCTGTACGAACATCAATTCTTGGTTTATTTGATGCATTCATACGCATCTCAACCTCTTTTTTTGTTAAATATCTGCTAGTGCTTCCTGGAAATCCCATTATCATTGCATAGTCACCATTCTCGAAGCCATTAAGTGAAATAGCAAAATGTTTCTTAACTTTTAAAGGAACATTATCCTTGCTATAATCTGCAGGCTCTCCATTAGCATCAGCATAAATACGGAAAAGAGAGAAGTCGCCGGTATGACGAGGCCACATCCAGTTATCAGTTTCGCCTCCAAATTTACCTATCGATGAAGGAGGGGCAGCAACCATTCGCACATCAGTATAGTTCTTGATATAAAAAAGATAAAATTTATTACCAGCATAGAAAGGTTGAGCTGTAGCAATTATTCCAGGTTTTCCATTAAGGTCACTTTTTTTCAACTGCTCCTGAGCAAACTTATTTAAAAAAGTTCTACTCATAGCATTTACCTCATCAACTTTTCCATCTTTTATCATGGCATTGATAGAGTCGGTGACATCAACTATTCTTTCAATAAATTTAAAAGCTAAACCGGGAGTAGGCAACTCTTCACCTCTATTTTTTGCCCAGAAGCCATCTG
The DNA here is from genome assembly GCA_023415545.1 of Bacteroidota bacterium. Lineage (GTDB taxonomy): Bacteria > Bacteroidota > Bacteroidia > Bacteroidales > Bacteroidaceae > Phocaeicola. Next base: position 36,130 of record JAEZKJ010000161.1, on the reverse strand, counting down.
TTAAATAATCGTGTTCTACGGAGCTATGTTGTTGAATAGCACCATAACCGCAGTGGTGATTAGTTAAAATAAGTCCGTCGCTAGACACTATTTCACCGGTGCATCCATTTCCGAATATACCAACAGCATCTTTTAATGAGACTCCATTAGGGCTATAAATCTCTTTACCATCTATTAAAAGCCCTTGTGCTTTCATTTTTTCTAATAAATTTTGCTCTTGCATAAGTTGAAGCAACCACATACCTTCGTCGGCATATACTTGTCCAAACAAGATTGATGATAGAAAAAATAGAAATAGTTTAAGTTTTTTCATTGTATAATAAATATTAATATAAAATTGGTGCTAAAGTAGAAAAAAATGCTGAACAATGCTATAAAACGGAGATGTTAGAAAATAATACATTATTTAGTTTTAAATATTAATAAAATATTTTCATTGATAGATTAAAGATTATATTTTTGTTACTGCAAAATTATTAGAGTTATTGTTGCAATAAGTATGAATAAACTTTTTTTATCTATTATCTCAATCTTGGCTTTCTCTTCATGTGCTAGTGAATATAAGATAGAAGGTAGCTCTTCTGTGTCAAGACTTGATGGAAAAATGTTATTTGTAAAAGTTCCTAAAGGTGACTCTATGGTTAATATCGACTCATCAGAAGTCATTCATGGACTATTTAAAATGGAAGGAGTAGTAGATTCATCTGTTTTTGCTTCTCTTTATATGGATGATGAGAGTATTATGCCTTTTGTTATTGAAAAAGGGAATATATCCATAAACATAGATAATGCTCGTATTCTTGTAAGTGGCACTCCTTTAAACGACAAACTTTACTCTTTTATTGCTAAGAAGAACTCTATAGACGATATGGCTTATGAACTTAGCCGAATGGAAAGTCGCATGATTATGGATGGAGTTAATCCTGAGGAGATAGCACGTGAGCTAAATATTCGTCAAGAGAAACTTGTTCGTGACATGGACAATCTAACAAAAAGTTTTATTCAAACTAACTACAATAATATTTTAGGACCGGCGATTTTTATTATGATATGTAATAACTATCAATATCCGGTTATTACTCCTTATGTTGAGGAAATTCTTAAAGATGCTCCTGAAAGTTTCAAAAATGTACCTTTCATTAAAGAATATATCTCTGCTGCAAATATGAATATGGAGAAGATGAGAAATTCTCGTTAATTTTATTCATCATTTACCATTTATCATTATTGATCAGGATTTTCAACCATCCCTTGTTCATCTTTAGGCAAAGCTTTTTCAATAACTTCATAAGATTCTTGCATAGTTCTCTTAATATTCTCTAATCCTTCAGATTCAGGATAAATTGGCTTGTGGATTGTAAGAGTCATAGGATGCCATGTTATAAATCCACCTGTTCTAGGGAGAATTTTGAATGAACCACTGATTGTCAGTGGTACAACAGGCAACTGTAGCTCATCAGCAAGTTGGAAAGCTCCTTTTTTAAAGTATCCCATATGACCTGTGAATGTTCTTGCACCTTCAGGAAAGACAACAAGTGAAGTACCTCCTTGTAATATCTCACGCGCTTTTTCTATAGTCTCAGCAACTTTTTTAGGTCCCGATTTATCTACAAAAATATGATGAGCAGCTGCACAAGCAGGACCTACTAATGGCATGTTACGAAGAGATTTTTTCATCATCCACTTGAAATTTCTTCCTAGAAAACCATATATGAGGAAGATATCAAATGAGCCTTGGTGATTAGCAACAAATACATAAGAAGTAGTTTTTGAAATATTTTCTCTACCCTTTACTTTTACCGGTATTAACAGGAAAAAACAGATCAACTGCGACCATATTTTACCTGGATAGTATCCCCAAAAAGGTGCTTTCCCAAATGTGCACCCTAATATTGTTACTAAGGAAGTTAATGCAGTTATAATAAGAACTAATGGTAGAGCAATTAAGAGTTGATATATTATATATAATAATTTCATATAGCTAAGTTTTATTCTTACAAATATAATGTTACTAAATAATTATTCAAAATAAGAATTATACTTTCTATCTCTTCCTCACCATATCTTTTCCATCTTTTTCATTAGTAAGAGTGATGACTGTAATTTCAGGAGCAGCACCTATTCGTAATGGGAACATCAAGTATCCAAGTCCTATATTGACAAATAATTTTCTCTCGTCTTTACCATACAAACCATCATATTCGTCGTAAACAAATCGTGCCGGCGAAAAGCCAAAAATACTTGTTTGCATGTTATGAGTATGCCCTGAAAGCATTAAGTCTACATCCGATTTTGGAAGAACTTCTCTTCTCCAATGCGTTGGGTCATGGCTTAAAAGAATTTTAAACATCTTGCCTGTTCCCATTAGTGCTTTAGGCAAGTTGCCATAGTCGGGGAATGGAGGTCTACCACTATTCTCAACGCCAACAAGAGCAATGGAGTCGTTTCCTCGGTATAAGGTGACATTAGCATTATTGAGTAGTTTCCATCCCATGTCGGCTTCATATTTCATAAGTTTATCAAGGTTCTCTTGTTTTGCTTCTTCACTTGGCCATTTAATATATGGAGAATAGTCATGGTTCCCTAAAACAGAGTATACACCATCTTTAGCTTTTAGTCCTGATAGAATATTAATATATGGCAAAACTTCATCCGCTATGTTATTTACCAAGTCACCGGTAAATACAGTCAAATCCGGATTCTGGCTATTTACTAAATCCACAGCTTTTTGTAAAGCTCTACCATTATCGGTCCAACTTCCTGAATGTATATCCGATAACTGAACTATTTTATATCCATTAAATTGGGCAGGTAGATTTTTAAAGTTCAATGTAACTTCTCGTATTTGAAAATTCCTTTTACCGATAGTCCCTCCATAAATAATATAACCAAGAGCAAGAATAGCAATAGCTCCTCCAATATATTCACCATTAATCTTTAATCCGGTAATCTTATGAAAGAGTTTTAAAAATAGAATAATCAATGAAAATAGTATCTGTGGAACTGTATAACATAGGAAAACTATTATAAAGTTCGATAATACTTTCATCGATTGAGGTGATGGCACATAAGTAATCAAAATATATGCCATAGTACACATAAACAGTATAGCAGGTATCCAAAATAAAATCTTGACCAATCGACTATTTATCTTAGAAATATATTTTCTATAAATGAAATAGGTTGGAAGAATTAGTATTATTATAAAAAATATTAATAGTCGGATAAGCATAAAAGATCTATTTTAAATATAATGTTCAACGTGTTATGAGTATAAAAGTTTCAATCTTTAAAACTATATATTAGCTGATAAATATTTTTTAGCTTTCTCTATTGTTAAACCTCTTCTTTTAGCATAATCTATTAATTGATTTTCATCTATCGCACCAATCGAAAAATATATTGCTTTTGGGTGTGATATCATAAGTCCACTAACAGATGCATGAGGTATCATCATTCCATTTTCAGTTAAAGAAATTCCTATTAATGATAAATTAATAAGTTCATCAATAATGAAATTCACCGATTGGTCGGGTAAAGAAGGGTATCCAACCGCCGGACGTATACCCTGATATTTTTCATTGAATAACTCTTTTGGAGTAAAATTTTCCTCCTTTGCATACCCCCACAACTCTTTTCTTACATATTCGTGTGCTTTCTCGGCTGTTGCTTCAGCTAACCTATCAGCAACTGTTTGAGCCAGCATTCTCATATAGCCATCATCTTCAAAAAGATGCTCCATCCCTTTGTCAACAGTAGTTGCAAAGATTCCAATCCTATCTTTAATATTGTGTGAAGCAGGTCGTATGAAATCACTAAGGGATAGAAATACCTCTTTCCCTTTTGTCTGTTGACGCAGTAAAGGAAAAGTTGTGTCTCCAATTATTATATTATCATCTTCACTGTTTGCATCAAAAAGTTCACAAATAGCATAGGTGTGAAACTCTTTATCAAAAGCTTCAATTAACTCCACAGCATCTTTATAAAGCTTTCTAGCCTGCTCAGCTTTCTCTTTTTCTTCTTGTTGAAATTGAGCAATCCAACTTAATTGACAAGTTTTACAATCATGTATATCTGCTATGGTTGCAAATTTAGGAGCAAAGCCCCAAGCATGGAAAAAGTATATCCAATTTATATATTCGCTAACTTGATGAATGTTGTACTTAATAATCATCTTGTAAAGGTTAGATGTTCACCTAAACTACCTTCAATAATAGTGTTATTTGAGTAAACCAAATTACCATTAACAAACGTCTTTTCCACTTTTGAATGAAGAGTCATTCCATCTAAAGGAGTCCATTCACATCTGCTTATTACATCTTTCGACTTGATTTTATTTACCGAATTGTGATTAACAATAACCAAGTCAGCTTTGTATCCTTTACGTATAAAACCTCTTCTTTCAATGTTATAAAGTGTAGCAGGGTTATGACACATTTTCTTGACTATCTCTTCAATAGTTATAATTCCTTCTCTTTCAAGTTCCAACATTGCTATAAGAGAGAATTGTATCATTGGCATTCCTGACATAGCTTTAAAAGCACCTCCCTCTTTTTCGGTTAATAGGTGAGGAGCATGATCGGTTGCAATAACATCTATAATATCCGACTGTATGGCTGCTCTCAAAGCATTTCTATCATTTATACTCTTTATAGCCGGGTTGCATTTTATAAGTGAACCTAATTTTTTGTAATCTTCATCCGAGAAGAAAAGATGAGCTATACAAGCTTCTGCAGTAATAAGTTTATTTGCAATAGGCTTATCTTCGAGAAGCGAAAGTTCTTTTTCGGTTGTAAGATGAAGAATATGTAATCGTGCATCGTTCTCTTTTGCTAGTTCAATGGCAAGAGCAGTTGAACTGAAACATGCCTCTTCACTTCTTATGAGTGGGTGATATTTGATATCTACATCATCACCGAAATATTTTTTGTAGAATGAACTATTTTTAGATATAATAGATTGCTCCTCACAATGAGCAGCAATAATCATATTCGAATTCTTGAAAATATTATTCAAAACCTCTTTTCTATCTACAAGCATATTTCCAGTACTAGAGCCCATAAAAAGCTTTATACCACAAATATTCTTTTTGTCGAGTGAAGAAAGCATATGACTATTATTGTTAGTCGCCCCGAAATAGAAAGAGTAGTTAGCAATACTCTTTTCTTGTGCAATACGGAATTTCTCTTCCAAAGCCTCAATAGTTGTAGTTTGAGGATTGGTATTAGGCATATCCATATAACTTGTGACACCTCCGGCAACAGCAGCTCGACTCTCTGTAAAGATGTCGGCTTTATAAGTCAATCCCGGTTCACGGAAATGAACATGGTCATCAATTATCCCTGGTATTAGATAATTACCTTTAGCATCAACAATATTATCGAAAAGTTGCTCGTCGAGTGCATTATCATGCAGAACATCAATAATTGTATCATTTTGAATTACAACAGCACCTTTGAAACTTTTCCCTTCATTTACTATTATTGCATTCTTGATTAATGTAGAAGCCATTATTTTTTCTTTTGGGGATATTTTTTTAATAAACTATCTAATTTCAGTTGTATAACTCCAAGAACAGCTTCACCAAAAATTGAACTATTCATTTTAGAGACTCCAAGTTCACGATTAACAAATATAACAGGAACTTCCGAAATTTTGAACCCGCATTTGTATGTTGTGAATTTCATCTCTATTTGGAAAGCATATCCTTTGAATCTAATCTTGTCAAGATCTATTGTTTCAAGAACTTCTCGACGATAGCACTTGAATCCAGCAGTAGTATCATGAATATTCAGTCCTGTAATAATACGAACATATTTTGAAGCAAAGTATGACATCAACACTCTTCCTATAGGCCAGTTCACCACATTTACTCCACTAATATACCTAGAACCAATAGAGAGGTCATAACCCTCTTTGGCACATTTATCATATAGTCGAGGTAAATCATTTGGATTATGACTAAAGTCAGCATCCATCTCAAATATGTAATCATATTTATGCTCTATAGCCCATTTGAATCCGGTAATATATGCAGTACCTAAGCCAAGTTTACCTTGCCTTTGAATCATAAAAAGTCTATCTGCAAATTCTGTCTGTAAACCTTTTACGATATCTGCTGTACCATCCGGTGAATTGTCTTCAATGATAAGTATATCAAATTTTTTTTCAAGAGAAAATACAGCTCTAATAATGTTTTCAATATTCTCCTTTTCGTTGTATGTTGGTATTATAACAATGCTGTCAGAGTGTGCCATACATGATTATTTAATAAATTTTCTTTATCACAAAGGTAATTATAATAATAATAAATATTCATAATTTAAATTATAATAAATAATAAGGGGCTTAATAATTATATTATTAGCCCCTCTATGTTATTTAAAATATTTCATCAAAAGGCAACACCTACTCTGAAACCAATATTGCTTCTATTATTCATCTTGTAATCAAATACAGCTCCTTTATTTGTGGCATAGCTATAGTATCCGGCAATGTGGAAACCAACGCTATTTGCCCATGGATAAATATAAAGTCCAACTTCAGGAGACATATAAAATCCCCAAGTATTATCACGAACTTGATAAATCAAGAAATCGCTTGACATTTTTGAATATTCAGCACCTAACTTTGCACCAATATATGGCTGAACAATTCCATCAGAGAAACGATAGTGGGTAGTAATACCAAAAGGCAATTGGAAAACAGAATGTTGTTGATTTGTTGTTATTGTAGATGTTGGCCCAAGAGGCATGGTGCGTGTAGAAACATATTTATTATTTGTACTATAATTTACGAAAGCACCAATAGCAAGATCAGGAAGGATATAATATCCACCTTCTAAATTAACACCCCAACCACTAGCAGTATTTGCAAATTTATTTCCTAAAGGAGCGTTAAACTGCCAGTCAACATTAAAATATGTATAAGGGGTCAATTGAGCTTTTGCTGGTAATGCAAAAGTAATAGCAATTGCAACTAAGGCAAATACTTTTAATAAAGAATATTTACTAGTTTTCATAACTATAGTTTTTTAGTTATACATATTTATTTCTTTAGATATGAGCTCTGAGTAAAAGCTTGGGAAATTCCGGCTTGAGCTTTTGAAGTATTGAATCCACCATTAGGTAGGATAAGTCCACTTATGTAAGCATTCCAAATGATTGGTAATTTACCACTTACTGCAGAACCATTTAGATCGATCATATCTGCAATAACTGAACCTACATGATATGAGTAAGTAACAGCGTAAGGATAGTACCATGAAAATCCTCTCCAACTACCATTCCAATATCCTGGCCACCAATATCCGTCATATCTCCAAGGGGCTCCCGGAGTAGTTAGATAGTATGACTCTTTAACGTAACTTATTTGTATACCTAAGTCGGCAGCGCTCTTGTCAGTTGTATTAACATACCCTCTGCTAGTCATGTTCTGAATGAAAGTAGATCGGATAGCTTGAGCATAATCTGCTGTTAAATAAGTAGTATCCCCCTTATTAGAATCAATTTGAAGAATACTATCAGGAATAAAGAATGTTGAGAATGAGCTGAAGTTTGCTCCTTGTTGATATTCGGTTAGAACAAGAGTACCATCCTCAAGTTTGTCACTATCTGGCTCCTTTTCGCAAGCTGAAAATGCGAAAACTGCAATAAGAATTGGAATTAGTTTTTTCATTTTAGTTTCGGTTTTAAGTTAGTACTATATATTCTACTCTCTGAAAAATTTCTATTTGCTCTTTTTTAAAACTACATGGGGTTTACTTATTGGTTTCATGTTTTTATCAACCATCTTGAGTGAATCTCCGTGAGATACAAAATGTTTCTTCTCATGTTCAGGATTAGCAGAGATAAGTTGATAAATCACTTCTCCGTTTTTGTTAGGGTCGCCGATAACAGTTACAACTATACCACTATCTCTTACAGCGTCAACCTTACCGGTTTTTGGATTAATTGGTTCCATGGTCATTGTGTAAGTTCCGATAGAGTCACCTGTAACTTGTTGAAGGACTATTGTATAAGCTGTACCTGGAGTGCCTTGTTGAGGTACAACGCCTGTATAGGTAATATTTTCAATATTACCTATTGTACTATCATTTATTAAGAATGCTGAATCAGTAGCTGTTTCAGTAGCCATTTCATTGCTTTGATGGCCTTTTGAATTACAAGCTACCAATATAGCTGCACTTAATATAGATAAGAATAAAAACTTTTTCATTGCGAATCAAATTTTAATGTTATTCGGTTATAACATTGGTTTGATTCGTTTGTTTGTTTGTTTAATATTCTTTGTATTATTTTACCTTTGAGCCTATGTGGTTACGTAGATTTATAGAGGTAGGCTGTTTTGATATTTTACTATTATTTCGTTTATTTTTAGATTGTGATACAATATTCCCAGAGGTAATTAAAGATATTGTATTTTTCAATAATAGCTCATTAGTATCACCAAGGGGTAATAGAGGGCCAAAGTATTTTCTTTCACTTATAGGATAGGTAGGAGTGATGCCATTCGAGTAATCACCGGAGTTGTCCGCATTGAGTACATAGGCAACTACAGGCCATAAAATGAAATCAAGACTATCTTTTGTAAAGGGTTTTAAAGCGACATTTTCTCCCTCTGTACTCTCTCCAATGGTTATAACATTGTCATTTCCAATGTATGGCTTTAAAGAGTTTATGACAGCTTCGGATGTTGAGGCTGTAAATGAAGATGTTATAATATAAATTTTATTAAGATTGAGATTATAAGCAGAAAGGTCACTATTAAATTTATAAGTTTCTGTCGCCGGTGTGCTTTTATCATTATACTGAAGTGTTACAAATGTCTTACCAAGAGCATTTGATGGTGCAAGCATTGATGCCAGCTCTTCTCCACATGAAAGGTAACCACCGGGGTTATATCTTAAATCTAAAATAAAATCATTTGCAGCTTCACTCTTGAATTTAGTGAAGATCTGTTTCATCTCATTTAAGTATTGAGTATCTGTGCTCTTATCCTTTGGACCTGTGCTGAACTTATTATAAACAAGATATGATATCTTTCTTCCTCCAATATTATATGTAGTATCAACATAAAATGGATTATTCTCTACTATTTCAGCGGCAGAGATTGTTATATCTCTCTCATTCAACCACTCTAACTCATCATTAACTTCTGTCAAATCTCTTAGAGTAAATGTTTTCGCACCTCCCTGCATAAGGAAGCCAAAATTATCATTTGTTATGCGAGCGTTGTCAACTTCATATATCCAGTCTCCTCTTTTTAAACCGGCTCTATAAGCAGGTGAGTTAGGAAGGACAAAAAGCACTCGGGCAGAGGTATGAACAGTTTTTCCTGTAGGATCGGTTATAAGTTCAAACTCGAATCCATAACTTGACTTCTCTTGGGTTAAGTTGTCAATTTGAGTAAAAGATGTATCATTAACCTCTACGTATGAGTATATATCTTTTTTTTCAATGCCATTTCCTTTGAAAACTATTTTTTGAAGGAAATCAACAGGTAAAGCAAAATAGTCATTAAACTTAAGTTCGGGCATATTATTGTACCAAAGATAATGCTCTTTCATTATCTCCTCAATCCACTTATCATTTTCAACTTTTGCTTCGTATTCATAAGTCCTGTCAACTGCACATGAGTATAACGAGTAAATAAGTACTGCAGAGAATATATATGTTATGAGTTTGGAGATTTTCATATTAAAAATGTTTGCCACAAAGTTAGAGTTTTTTTAGAGAAGTCACACTTTAATTTTCTTTTTATATGATTCAGAAGTTTCAAGGACATTGTTTACAAAATTGTAAGTTTCTTTACCTCTGAAATATCCACTCTTACAAACAGGGTCATTATAGTACTCTTCATTACTCTTTAGAAGAATGAATTCGGCAACATTGTTATCCCATTTATATTTGTTTTTACCATATTTCTCAGCTAAAGCCATGGCATCAAAAACGTGACCGGCACCGGCATTATATGCTGCAAGAATAAATTTTACTCTCTCTTTATCATCTTTAATGTTACTGAATTTTTTATCTGTAATCTTTATATATTTAACAGCAGCCTTAACACTCTCCTCCGGATCATTTTCTTTACCAGGCAGGACACCCATCTTAAGAGCTGTTGATGGCATCAATTGCATCAACCCACGTGCTCCGGCCCAAGAGACAACTTCAGGATCGAAATTCGATTCAGTATATGCTAGAGCAGCCAAAAGTCGCCAATCCCAATTTATCTCTTTACTGTATTTTTTAAATAAGTTGTCGAAATGTGATATCTTACCATCTTTGATAGATAGAATAGAACCTTGTTGAAAAGTTTTGCTTTGAACGAAATATCTGGAAATAAGATTTTTATAGAATCGTGTGCCAAAGATCTGCTTATTCCACTCATTGGCAGCCTTTTCAAGTAGAGGCGTATTTTTTCGAACAGCCCATGAAGATCGTTGATCAAAACTTATAGGTGTATCAATTTTTATATTGGGGTAATATGTTTTGTTATATTGGGCAAGGTTATCATCACTTATAGCATAATCTATCTCACCACTTGAAACCTTCATTATCAGGTCCTCTTCAGTAATCGAGTCGTTATCTACTTTGTGAATATTAATTCCACCACCAAGTTCTTTATCAAGGTTTACTAAGCGGTCATAATGTTTACCGGGTTTTACATAAACGTCTTTGCCTATGAGTTCGGTAACATTATCTATTTCATGTCCCTCGTTTCTACGTTGCACTAAAACTTGATGAGAGATAACCTCAACGCCACAGAAGTTGATAGAATCTTTATACTTTTTTGTTACCGGAAAGTTATAAGCAATCAAATCGCCTTCACCATTTTCAAGCATCTGTAGCATCTCTGCATTGCTATTTGCAACTTTTACATTGAGCTTTAAACCAAGTGATTTAGCAAACGCTTTCGCCAACTCATATTGAAAACCCATTTCTTCACCACGATATCGAAAAAATGAGAGGGAACTATTGCGTGTAAGCATAGTTAGTTCTCCTTTTTTCTTTATTTGAGGTAGATCATACTGCGTAGTTTCTTCAGTCTGTTTCTCTTTTTGTGAGCACCCTAAAGTAAAGAGAGATAGACATAAAACCAAACTTAGTATAATCCACTTATTTATCATTTACCAAGAATTTTCTCAATATATAGTTTAATAATCTCAATAGCCTTTTTATTATGACCACCTTGAGGAATAATCAAATCGGCATAACGTTTGCAAGGCTCAATAAATTCAAGATGCATAGGCTTCAAAATACTCATATATCTATCCATAACAGCCTCGGCTGTACGTCCTCTTTCTACGACGTCCCTTTGGATAACTCGAATGAGTCGTTCATCAGGATCTGCATCAACAAAAATCTTTAAGTCCATTAAATTTCTTAATTTCTTATCACTTAAAGCCAAGATACCTTCGATAATTATTACATCTTTAGGCTCAACATGTATAGTTTCCTCTTGACGAGTGCAGGTAATATATGAATAAATAGGCTGTTCAATAGACTCGCCTTTTTTAAGCATTGAAATATGTTTTGAAAGAAGTTCCCAGTCGAAAGCGTTTGGATGGTCAAAGTTAATGTTTTGTCGCTCTTCTACAGGGACATTGCTGCTGTCCTTATAGTATGAATCCTGTGGTAATAGTGCCACTTCATCTTTAGGAAGAGCATCCATAATTCTTTTCACCACTGTAGTCTTTCCCGATCCGGTTCCTCCGGCAATACCTATTATTATCATTTTGTTGAATGCAGTTATTAGAATTTTATTAAATTTGCATCAAGTCAGAACTACTTTTCTGACTTATAATGTTATACAAAAATAGAAGAATTAATTTATAAAATCAAGCATGGTTAAACATATTGTAATGTTCAAGTTGAAAGAGACCCTTTCACAAGAGGATAAAAATAGCGTAATGTTAGAGTTTAAAAAAGCAATAGAAGCATTGCCTGAAACAATAACTTTTATTCGTCATATCTTCGTTGGTTTCAACACTAACAGCGCTGAGAAGTGGGATATATGCCTTGAAAGTGAGTTTGACTCACTCGATGATGTTAAGAGATATGCTGTGCATCCGGACCATGTTGCTGCGGGTTCAATACTTAAAGATGCTAAGGAAGATAGAGCTTGTGTGGATTTTGAATTTTAAAAGTTTATTGACGAGATTTATCTTTTTATACTAACCATTGGCGTAATAAATCAGTAAAAACATGAAGAAAATAATTAATCCTTGGAAGGGAATGGACAAATACAACTGCTTTGGCTGTTGCCCTAACAATGAAAGTGGAGTAAAGATGGAATTTTTTGAAGATGGCGACGAGATAATAAGTTTCTGGAAGCCTGAGCCTCAATTTCAGGGTTGGATAAATACTCTTCATGGTGGTATTCAAGCCGTTTTGCTCGATGAGATAAGTGGGTGGGTAGTATTCAGAAAGATGCAGACAGGTGGTGTAACCTCAAAAATGGAGATACGATATCTCAAACCTGTTGATACAACGCAAAGTCATCTTATTTTAAAAGCTCGCATAAAGGAGGTAGTACGTAATTTAGTAACTGTTGAAGCAGAACTTTATAGTGCTGATGATGTTCTATGTTCTAAAGCTTTATGTACTTATTATACTTTTTCTAAAGAGAAGGCTGAAAAAGATATGTGTTTTTTAGGATGTGATGTCGAATCAGAAGAGATTATTCCTTTAATTTGATAGTAAATAGTATAAATTTATGATAATTGTTTGCTTTTTATAAATATATGCTTTACATTTGTCGCATAAAAATAAAAAATGAAATGATTATCATATCTACATACCATCATCATTATCCTAACGACTAATCGGTGGGCTGTGATGCTATTGTAGAAAAATATATAGAGGCTTACCGTATGGTAAGCCTCTTTTTTTGTTATATAGAAAAATAGTAACTAAATAAATCTTTTTATGCTACGAATTGCAGTACAATCAAAAGGCCGTCTTTATGAAGAGACAATGGCATTGCTTGGAGAATCGGATATAAAAATTCCTTCTTCAAAACGAATACTTCTTGTTCAGTCTACAAACTTCCCTGTCGAGATACTATTCCTCCGTGATGATGATATACCTCAATCTGTTGCCGGAGGGGTTGCCGACGTAGGTATCGTTGGTGAGAATGAGTTTGTAGAGCGTGATGAGGATGCAATTCTTATCAAACGATTAGGGTTCAGTAAATGTCGACTCTCACTTGCTATACCTAAAGATATAGAGTATAATGGACTTGAGTGGTTTGAAGGGAAAAAAATTGCTACCTCATATCCTGGTATATTGAGAAAGTTTATGGAGAAAAATGGTATCAACGCTGATATTCATGTCATAACAGGCTCGGTAGAGATTGCTCCAGGTATACAGTTGGCTGATGCTATTTTTGATATTGTAAGTTCGGGCTCTACACTTGTTAGCAATAGGTTAAAAGAGGTAGAGGTGGTTATGAAGAGTGAAGCTTTATTAATAGCAAACAAAAAGTTGTCGGATGATAAAAAAGCTATCCTCGATGAAATACTTTTCCGTATTGATGCTGTAAAAGCTGCCGAAGATAAAAAGTATGTGTTGATGAATGCTCCTACCGAAAAGTTGAAAGAGATTATAGATGCTCTTCCTGGTATCAAGAGTCCTACAGTGATGCCGTTGGCACAAGAGGGGTGGAGTTCTATACATACTGTACTTGATGAGAAATGTTTTTGGGAGATTATAGGTAAACTAAAATCTTTAGGAGCACAAGGTATTCTTGTTCTACCTATTGAGAAAATGATAATATGATATGGAAAAAATATATTATCCTAATAAAGCAGAGTGGGAGAACATTCTTTCTCGCCCTACAATAGATGTTACTACTCTTTACAATATAGTCAAAGAGGTGTCCGAGAAGATTGAAAGAGAAGGCGATTTGGCTGTTAAGGAGTATGAGGAGAAGTTTGATAAGGTGAAACTGGACTCTCTTATTGTTACTCAAGAGGAGATTGAAAAGGCTTCATCTCTTGTTAGCGTTGAACTAAAAGAGGCTATTGTTACTGCATATGGTAATATAAGAAGATTCCATGAAGCGCAGAAATTCGTAGGAAAGAAGATTGAGACAATGCCCGGAGTGGATTGTTGGCAAAAGAGTGTTGGTATTGAAAAAGTTGGTCTTTATGTACCAGGTGGCAGTGCTCCTCTGTTTTCAACAGTACTTATGCTTGCTATTCCGGCTAAGATTGCAGGATGTAAAGAGATTATTTTATGCTCTCCTCCAAACAGAGATGGTGAAATAAATCCCGCTATACTTTTTGCAGCTCAAGTTTCAGGGGTTGATAAGATATTCAAAATAGGAGGTATCCAAGCTATAACAGCTATGGCATATGGTACTGAGTCGGTTCCAAAAGTTTATAAAATCTTTGGTCCCGGTAACCAATATGTGATGGCAGCCAAACAGTTTGTCTCCTTGAATAAAGTCGCAATTGATATGCCTGCAGGTCCTTCCGAAGTTGAGGTGCTTGCTGATGAAAATGCTAATCCCGTATTCATTGCTGCCGACCTACTTTCGCAGGCTGAACATGGTCCCGATAGTCAGGCCATTCTTGTGACAACATCGAAAGAACTTATCTTAGAAGTCGAAAAGGAGGTTGAACTACAATTGGCTTCACTCCCTCGTTATGACATTGCTAAAAAATCGATAAATAATAGCAAACTCATTCTTGTAAAAGATATGGATGAGGCCATTGAGCTTACTAACAGCTATGCCCCTGAGCACCTTATTATGCAGGTAGATAATTGGGAAGAGTTATCGGAAAAGGTAGTAAATGCCGGATCTGTATTCCTTGGACCATACTCACCTGAGAGTGCAGGCGATTATGCTTCGGGAACTAATCATACGTTGCCTACAAATGGTCATGCCCGAGCATATAGTGGTGTTAGTTTGGATAGTTTCATTAAGAAAATTACTTTCCAGCATATTACACGTAAAGGTATAGATAATATAGGAGAGGTTATTAAAGTTATGGCTGAAAATGAAGAACTTTTCGCTCACAAAAATGCTGTAACTGTACGAATGGAATCAAAAAATTAGTATTATGAAAGAGTTAAAACAGTTGGTCCGACCAAATATTTGGAGTCTTAAACCATACTCGTCGGCACGTGATGAGTATAAAGGAGTGGAAGCTTCAGTTTTCCTTGATGCTAACGAGAGCCCTTTCAATAATCCCAATAATAGATATCCTGATCCTCTTCAGATAGAATTGAAAAAGATTATTGCTCCTATAAAAGGTGTTTCAGTTGAAAATATTTTCCTTGGTAATGGTAGTGATGAGGCTATTGACATAATATATCGTACCTTTTGTATCCCTTCGGTTGACAATGTTGTGGCTATTGAACCTACTTATGGCATGTATAAGGTTTGTGCTGATATAAATGATATAGAGTATAGAAAAGTACTTCTTGACGAATCTTTTCAGTTCAAAGCAGATAGTTTACTTGCTGCTTGTGATGAGAATACAAAGGCAATTTTTCTCTGCTCACCAAATAATCCTACAGGCAATAATCTCGATGAAAAGGAGATAAATAAAGTTATTGACTCTTTTCAGGGTGTTGTAATTGTGGATGAGGCTTATGCGGACTTCTCATCATCACCATCACTACTGAAAGAACTCGATAAATATCCTAATCTTATTGTCCTTCAAACATTCTCGAAGGCATGGGGATCGGCTGCTATACGTTTAGGTATGGCTTTTGCTTCACCCGAAATTATATCTATATTTTCAAAGGTTAAGTACCCATATAATATCAATAGGTTGACTCAAAAGGAGGCGGCTGATATATTGAAACGTTATGGACAAATTAAAGAATGGATTGATACAATAATAAAGGAGAGAACTCGATTAATCGATAAATTCTCTAAACTGAAGTGTTGTATAAAGATTTATCCAACAGATGCTAACTTCTTCCTGGCAAAGGTTACTGATGCATCAAAAATATATAACTATCTTGTCAACAATGGAATAATTGTTCGTAACCGTAGCAATATAGCTCTTTGCAATGACTGTTTAAGGGTAACAATAGGTTCACATTCGGAGAATGATGCGCTTATTAAGTCACTAATTAATTATGAAACAAAATAGGGTATGAAGAAGGTACTATTTATAGATAGAGATGGAACGTTGGTTATTGAGCCACCTATAGATTATCAATTGGACTCTTTTGATAAGCTTAAATTTTATCCTAAGGTTTTTAAAAATCTGAATTTTATTGCCAATAAACTTGATTTCGAACTTGCAATGGTAACCAATCAAGATGGACTTGGCACATCATCTTTTCCCGAGGATACTTTTTGGCCTGTTCAAAATCTTGTTTTGGAGACTTTAAAAGGTGAGGGGATAGCGTTCGATGAAATATTTATCGATAAAAGTATGCCTGAGGAAAATCTGCCAACACGAAAACCAGGTTTGGGTATGCTTGGGAAATATATTAATAATCCTGAGTATGATATTGCCGGAAGTTTCGTAATTGGTGACCGAGCTACTGATGTGCAGATGGCAAAGAATCTTGGTTGCAAAGCTATTCTTTTACAACAAAACAAAGATATACTAAGTGACGAACAGAAAGATACTTGTGTGTTGGCAACTGATGATTGGGATAAAATAACTGAGTTCCTTTTTGCCGGTGAAAGAAGTGCTAAGGTTAGTCGTAAAACTAACGAGACAGATATCTTTATCTCTCTATCACTTGATGGTACAGGAATATGTGATATTTCAACAGGTCTTGGTTTCTTTGATCACATGCTTGAACAAATAGGCAAACATGGAGGCATGGATCTTACCATAAAAGTGAAAGGTGATTTAAATGTAGATGAACATCATACTATCGAAGATACCGCTATAGCTCTTGGGGAGGCTATATATAGTGCTCTTGGGAATAAGAGAGGTATTGAAAGATATGGTTATTCACTTCCTATGGATGATTGTCTTTGTCAAGTTGCTCTAGATTTTGGAGGCCGTCCATGGTTGGTTTGGGATGCTCAGTTTAAAAGAGAGAAGATAGGAGATATGCCAACAGAGATGTTTCTTCACTTCTTTAAATCACTAAGTGATTCTGCCAAGATGAATCTTAATATAAAGGCTGAGGGTGAAAATGAGCATCATAAAATTGAGGGTATATTCAAAGCCTTGGCACGTGCCATAAAGATGGCTGTTAAACGTGATATTTATAAATATGAAATTCCTTCAAGCAAAGGATGTTTGTAATATATAGGTTAATCTGAATATTTCTTAAGAAAAAAATAGAGACTTATACCAAGGTCATATTCACAAAGAGGAAACTGACTCAAAAGTCTACTTCTTAAACGAAATATCCCTGCTATAGATTATTATAGCAGGGATATTTTTTTATTAATATGTATTATTTGTCAGCCTATTCATTTAAAAAGAGTGTTTTTTTAATCACCCTTTTATAGTTTGCTGCACTCATCCAACCATAACGCTGCCGAAGCATCACTTGGCATCTTCCAATCACCTCTAGGGCTTAATGATACAGAACCAACTTTAGGACCATCAGGCAGACATGAACGTTTGAACTGTTGTTGGAAGAAACGACGATAGAATGTAGTTAGCCATTTCTTTATTGTCTCTCTATCATATTCACCTTCGAAAGCAATATTTGCAAGAAAGAATACTTTAGCC
The DNA here is from genome assembly GCA_023415545.1 of Bacteroidota bacterium. GTDB lineage: Bacteria > Bacteroidota > Bacteroidia > Bacteroidales > Bacteroidaceae > Phocaeicola. The sequence continues at coordinate 18,459 of JAEZKJ010000161.1, read as the reverse complement.
GGTGAGAATCCCAAACGTATTATATTATAGATGAAGAAATCGTGAAGTTCGTATGGGCCAACTAAATCTTCTGTCTTCTGTTTTATGTCGCCATTATCATGTGCAGGGATAAGTTCAGGACTGATAGGAGTATCAACAATATCAAGTAGTGTAGCTTTAGATGTTTCATCAACAATATTCTGAGCCACCCAATATACAAGATACTTGACAAGAGTTTTAGGAATACTTGCATTGACTCCATACATCGACATATGGTCACCATTGTATGTTGCCCAACCAAGAGCTAACTCCGAAAGGTCACCTGTTCCAATAACAAGACCACCATTCTTATTAGCATAATCCATAAGAATCTGTGTTCTCTCCCTTGCCTGACTATTTTCATAAGTCACATCATGAACATTGATGTCTTGATCAATATCTTTGAAGTGCTGTATACATGCATCCTTAATACTAATCTCCTTAACTGACACACCAAGCGATTTCATTATAGAAATCGAGTTGTTGTATGTACGATCAGTAGTACCGAATCCAGGCATAGTTATACCTGTTATACCCTCACGAGGCAGACCTAATTTATCGAATGTACGTATACAAACCAAAAGAGCAAGAGTAGAATCCAAACCTCCGGATATTCCTAACACTACATTTTTTGTGTTAGTATGAACCAGTCGTTTAGCAAGAGCAGAAGTCTGAATTTCAAAAATTTCCTCACATCTTAAATCAAGTTCTTTACCTTTAGGAACAAATGGATGTTTATCTATAAATCGTACAAGCTTAATATCTTTCTTTTCTTCAATGTTTTGATCGATATCTATATAGCTGAAATTAATATCTCTTATCATAGCCACTGATGTAGCAAATGATGTATTTTCTTTTCGGTCATTTCGAAGATGTTCAACATCTATTTCACCTATTACCAATTGCTCTTTAAGTGAAAATCTTTGGGATTTAGCAATCAACACACCATTTTCATAAATAATGGCATTACCACCAAAAACAATATCTGTTGTTGATTCGCCAAAGCCACAAGATGAGTAGACATATCCTGCACTACATCTAGCCGATTGCTGTCCTAAAAGTGAACACAAATAATTATGCTTTCCTATAACCTCATTGCTCGCCGAAAGATTAAAAATAATATCAGCACCTGCCACAGCTAGATTTGAACTTGGTGGAATAGGAGCCCATACATCCTCACAAATCTCAACACCAAAGTTTACTGTTGGAGTACGGAAAATAATATTTTTACCCAATGGCACTTTCTGACCAAAGAGGTCTATTATAGTATCTGGATGAACCAAAGATGAAGCAAACCATCTTTGCTCATAAAATTCTTTATAATTAGGTATATATGTTTTATTTATTATACCAAGTAGTTTTCCTTTATGAAGAACTGCAGCACAGTTAAGGAGAGTATTTTTGTAAGCAAAAGGAAGTCCAACAATAGATATTATATCAAGATTCGATGTATTATCCATTAACTGTTTAAGTGAACTTAGCGACTCATTAAGAAGTAATGATTGTGCAAATAGGTCACCACAGCTATATCCTGTAATAGATAGTTCAGGAAAAACAATTATCTCAACTCCACTAGCATCAGCTTCTTTAATAATTTTTTCTAAGTTTTCTCTATTATATTGGCAATCGGCAACTTTGGTTGAAGGTATTGCCGATGCTACTTTTACAAATCCGTAATTCATAACATATTTATATTGTAACCATACAAAAATAAGCATAATAAACGATTATATTTTGTAATAGAACTTTTTTTAAAAAAAAATAGAGAAAATATTTGGTAGTATTGATATTCTTTATACATTTGCAATGAAAATAAAATTGTAATGATTACAAATTTATAATTAATCAACTATGAAGACGTATGATTATCTTTTAGAACATGGAATAAAGCCTTCGATACAACGAATTGCTATTATGGATTATCTACTAACTCATAAAGATCATCCATCAATTGATTCAATTTATGTGGCATTAAATAAAAAGATACCAACTCTTTCAAAGACTACGGTATATAATACTTTAAAACTCTTTGTAGAGAATGGTGCCGCCCAGATGCTTACTATTGAAGAGAAAAATACCTGTTTTGATAGTGAAACAATGTTGCATTCCCATTTCTTATGTAAAAAGTGTGGAAAAATATTTGATTTGCCTTTTTATGGTGAGAAAATGGAGAAATCATTTAATTTAAATGGATTTTTGATTGAGGACATTCATCACTATTATAAAGGAATTTGTCCGTCATGTGAAGAGAAATGTAATAAATAACAATTAATTAACTAATAAAAAAAGAAAATTATGAAAAAGTTTATCTGTAAAGTTTGTGGTTATATTCATGAAGGTGATGCAGCTCCTGAAAAGTGTCCATTGTGTAAAGCTCCTGCTTCAAAATTCGAAGAATTAGTAGAGAGTGAAAACGGTCTTGAGTTTGTTGATGAGCATATCATTGGTATTGCAAAAGATACAGACGATGAGATGAAGAAAGACTTGAACGCACACTTCATGGGTGAGTGTACAGAGGTTGGTATGTATCTTGCTATGAGCCGTCAGGCTGATCGCGAAGGTTATCCAGAAATCGCTGAAGCTTTCAAACGTTACGCTTGGGAAGAGGCAGAACATGCTTCTAAGTTCGCTGAACTTTTAGGTGACTGTGTATGGGATACTAAAACTAACCTAGAGAAGAGAATGCACGCTGAGGCTGGCGCAAACGCTGACAAAAAACGTATCGCTACTCGTGCAAAAGCTCTAAATCTTGATGCAATCCATGACACTGTTCATGAAATGGCTAAAGATGAGGCTCGTCATGGTAAAGGTTTTGAAGGTCTTTACAACCGTTACTTCAAGAAATAATCGTTAATAGATTGATTATTATAATGAAAGGCTCTTTTATCTTTTGATAAAAGAGCCTTGATATTTTTTCCAAAAACCAGTGTGAAACACCCGTTTCACAGTGTGAAATGAGTAAACAACAGTGTGAAATGAGTAAACAACAGTGTGAAATGGGTAAATAGCGTTGAAAATTAAACAATATGTCAGGATAAAAAGAGCCAAGTCACCGGATAAATGCAAAAATACTCCTTGATGAAATGAAATGATGATGGGAGCTATTTAAAAACAGTAACTTGGCAATAGAATAATTATTTATTTTTCAAAAGGACCTCTTTTACAGCATCTTCAAAAACTTTTTTACTAGCTGCACCTACAATAGCTTGAGGTTGTCCTTTCATTGGTATAAAAAGAATAGTAGGTAGAGACTGAATTCCCATTGCTTTTGAAAGTTCTCTCTGCTGGTCAGTATCTACTTTATAAACATAAATATCCTCTTTATACTCTTCTGCCAAAGATTTCATTATTGGAGCAACCATTTTACAAGGTCCGCACCAGGTAGCATAGAAATCTATAATAGCAGGTTTATCACCTTCGTATTTCCATTGTTCTTTATTTGTTTTATAATCGAATACTTTATCAATAAACATATCATTATCCATCTGTATAACAGAAGGGGTTTCATTTTTAGCCTCTTTTTGATTGCTATGTTGTGCACATGCAAACAAACCTAAAATAGAAAAGAGCAGTGCTATAGTTATTAATCTTTTCATATCAGTAACCTATTCATATTGGGACAATATTTCACTTAACTCTTTAGCTTGCATCACTCCACTCTGTCGCCAAAGCATCTCTCCATTTTTAAATATCATCAATGTTGGTACAGACTGAATTTGATATTGTGCAGCAAGATGATTATGAGTATCAACATCAACCTTAACTATTCGCACTTTATCTTCTTTTATCCTTTTTACCTCTTCAAGTATAGGTTTCATCATTTTGCAAGGTCCACACCAAGTAGCAAAAAAGTCGACTAAAACAGGTATAGGTGAGTTTATAAGTTCATTGAAATTTTCCATATTATTACTCCTTTAGTTTTTGGTTTATAACACTAAAAATTATCTCATTGTTTGAATTCTAAGATATAAAAAAATAAAAAGGCCACTTTACAATTAAGTAAAATGGCCCAATATTTTAAGTATAATTATAGATTATTTCTTAGCTGATGGAGTGTATCTAGCATTAAGACCCTCAATAATCTCTTTTGTAATGTTGTAAGCAGGGTTTGCATAAAGAAGATTATCAAATCCACTATTGCTGATTATCAAATCATAACCTTTGTCTTTATTATAGATCTTAAGGAATGAGTTGATAGAATCACGAAGTTGCAGACTGTTTTTTTGGTTTTCAGCAGCAAGTTCGTCACCAAGTTTTTGTTGCAAAGCTTGTAACTCCTGTTGTTTTTTGTAAAGACGCATTTGCTCTTGTTCAGCACGTTCGCGAGTAGCAAATCCGTTATTTTCTAATTTGCGTTGGAACTCTTTTGCATCAGCATCAAGAGATTTAGCTCTTTCATTAAGTGTAGTACGGATATTCTCCTCTTTCTGTATCATCATTTCGTTAAGATCATTCCAGAAATTATACTTTGTCAAAAGAGAGTCTATCTCAACGTAAGCAATTTTCATGTTTGAAGAACCTTGAGCTTCGGATGTTGCAGTAGCTTTGTCAGCTTCTTTACTCTCTTTATTGCCACACTGAGCAAACATTAGGCCGATAGCAAGGAGAAAGACTCCTTTTAGAATGATACCTGTTTTTTTCATAATTTTTACACGTATAGTATTTATTAATGTTATTTTTTTTTACTCTCAACTTCCTTTACAGCCTTATCATTCCTCTTCCTAGCCTCTCTATCCTGTGACTGTACACAATGAACACCCTTTTTGTTAAGATATTTATTACCACTAACATGGGTGTTGGGAAATTTGCCTTTAATAATTATTCCAACAGATAATAAAGCAATGCAAATTGCAACAATTAACACTGTTATAAATATAGTATTAAGCATTTCTATTAAATTTGTACTGCAAATATATGTTTTTGAACGGATTTCTTTTTCACTTTTTACATAAAAAAGAGGTACAAGTGAATTAATGACACTAATTTAACAAACATTTGCAAAATAAAGAGTTTTTACTTTTTAAAAAGTATAGGTATGGATATAAAAAATTTAACACCAACTTCACTTTTTCACTATTTTGGTGAAATTTGTAAAGTACCACGTCCCTCTAAACATGAGGAGAAGATAAGAAAATATCTTTTTGATTTTGCTAAAAGCCATAATTTAGAGATAAAGGAGGATGAAATAGGTAACATTCTTATTAAAAAGAGTGCTTATCCAGGTATGGAAGATCGCAAAACTGTGATTCTTCAATCACATATGGATATGGTATGTGAAAAAAATAGTGACTCAACTCATGATTTTCTTGTTGATCCAATAGAAATTTATGTAGATGGTGAGTGGCTAAAGGCAAAAGGTACTACTCTGGGCGCAGATAATGGTATTGGCATTGCTACTCAATTAGCTATTCTTGCCGATAATAGCATAAAACATGGTCCGTTAGAGTGCCTCTTTACTGTGGATGAGGAGACCGGACTTACAGGAGCCTTTGCCCTTAAAGAGGGATTTATGGATGGTGATATCCTAATAAACCTTGATTCAGAGGATGAAGGAGAGATGTTTATAGGTTGTGCAGGTGGAGCAAACAGTGTGGCTGAATTTGAATATAAAGAGATAGATGCTCCTCAGAACTATTTTTTCTTTAGTGTTAAAATAAAAGGACTCACAGGTGGTCACTCGGGTGACGATATCAATAAAAACAGAGCTAACGCCAATAAGTTACTCAATAGATATCTTTCTCATCTAGATTCAAAATATGATTTATATCTCTGTTCTATTGATGGTGGAAACTTGCATAATGCTATTCCTCGTGAGGCTTCTGCTCTTTGTGCTGTAGAGATGAAAGATAAAGAAAATGTGCGCGTAGACCTTAATATATTCCTTTCGGAAGTGGAGGAGGAGTTTGCGGTAACTGAACCAAACATTAAAATGGAGCTCTCTTCGGAAAATCCTGTTGCTAAAGCTATTGATAGAGAATGTACTGGTAAATTGCTAAAATCGGTATATGCTATGTTCAATGGTGTTTTTGCTATGAGTCAGGATATACCTAACTTCGTTGAGACATCATCAAACCTTGCTTCAATAAAACAGAAGGAAGGTAAAATTACTATTGTTACAAGCCAGAGAAGCTCTATTCTTTCAGCAAGAAAGAATGTATCGAAAATGGTTAGATCGGCTTTAGAACTTGGGGGTGCAAAAGTAACTACAAGTGATGGTTATCCGGGTTGGAAGCCAAATGCTAATTCTGAAATATTGAAGATCACTGTCGATAGCTATAAACGTCTGTTCGGAAATGAGCCAAAAGTGAAAGCTATTCACGCAGGTTTGGAATGTGGCCTTATTCTTGAGAAATATCCTAGATTGGATATGGTATCATTTGGACCTACATTACGAGGTGTTCACTCGCCTGATGAGAGAATGCTAATTCCTACAGTGGAAAAATATTGGAATCATCTTTTGGATGTACTTGCAAATATACCAGTAAATAAATAGATATGAAAAACAGATTTCTTGCCGTTGCTCTACTTTTCTCGGCCTTAACAATCAATGCTGCCGAGCCTTTCAGAGTGATGTTTTACAATGTTGAAAATCTCTTTGATTGTCAACATGACACATTAAAAAATGACAAAGAGTTTCTTCCTAGCTCAGTAAAGAAATGGGATGAAGCAAAGTATAATGACAAACTTTCGAAAATATCTAAAGTAATTATTGCAACGTCAGGAAAAAATATACCCGACCTTGTAGGATTATGCGAGGTTGAGAATGATAATTGTCTGACCGATTTGACCGAGCATTCACCTCTTCGTGAAGCCGGATATAGATATGTCATGACTCAATCGCCTGACCAAAGAGGTATTGATGTGGCTCTTCTTTATCAACGATCTACATTCAAACTTCTTGATAAAAACTCAATATCAATTCCTAATGAAGCGATAGAGAGATATCCTACACGTGATATTTTACATGTTACAGGTAAGGTTGTGTCGGGCGATACACTTGATGTTTTCGTTTGTCACATGCCTTCTCGCTCGGGAGGAGAACAGGAGAGCGAACCATATCGTCTCTTTACTTCTCAGATATTGAAACTTTATGCTGATTCAGTAATGGCTGTTCGTAAATCACCAAATGTGATTATTATGGGTGATTTTAATGATTATCCTACCAATAACTCAATAGCTAAAGTGCTTGGTGCTACAGCTCCTTCACAAGAAAATAAAGTTGAAAAGAGAAAACTTTATAATCTTATGGATGGAAAACAGGATGGTACTTATAGATATAAAGGAGAGTGGGGTATACTTGATCAAATGATTGTTTCGGGTAATATGCTTGATGAGGAGAATGGTGTTACTACCTCTTTTGATAAAGCTCAGATAGTGAAACATCCATTCCTTCTTGAAGAGGATGACAGATATGGAGGTGATACTCCTTCGAGAACATATTGGGGAAATAAATTCCATGGCGGTTATAGCGACCACCTTCCAATATCTCTTGATATTAACATAAAGAATTAATTTAAATGGTCCCTATCTCATTCGTGATGATAGGGACTGTTGTTTAGTATCGAAAACGCTCTGTATAGTTGTTCTATGAAAATAAGTCGGATCATCTGATGTGAAAAGGTCATTTTCGAGAGTGATATTTTTTCACTTGCTATATCGTATATCCTTTGTGAAAAACCATAAGGGCCACCAATAATAAATACAACACGTTTATTGACAACATGCATCTTCTTCTCTATCCATTGTGAAAATTGAATAGAACGGAACTCTTTTCCATGTTCATCCAAAAGAACAACAGTATCTCCAGGTTGAATAGATTTTAAAATCATATCAGCCTCTTTCTCTTTCTGCTGCTCATTACTCAAACTTTTAGTGTTCTTCAATTCGGGAATAACTTCCATATCGAATTGAGTATAATGTTTCAATCTACCAATATAATCGTCAATAAGTGATATATAGTTCTTATCAACTGTACGCCCAACTACTAAAAGAGTAAATTTCATCTGCTTAACAATTATTTTTGCAAAAATAGATAAAATCTATACCTTTGCCCATAATTTATTGAAAATAGATATTAAAATGGATAGTACTGTTGTTAAAGATTTGATAGAGAGACTTATAGATTTATCATTTGCAGAAGATATAGGTGATGGTGACCATACTACTCTCTCTTCTATTCCTGCTGATGCTATGGGAAAGTCAAAACTTCTTATTAAAGAAGAGGGTATTTTGGCAGGTATAGAGATAGCTAAAGAGGTGTTCCACCGTTTCGATCCTACAATGAAAGTTGAGGTCTTCATCAATGACGGTACTCATGTGAAACCGGGTGATGTGGCTATGGTTGTTGAGGGAAAAATTCAATCCCTTCTACAAACTGAGCGCTTAATGCTTAACATAATGCAGAGAATGAGCGGTATTGCTACTATGACAAACCGTTACGTTAAAAAGTTGGAAGGTACTAAAACTCGTGTCCTTGATACTCGTAAAACTACTCCGGGAATGCGTATCCTTGAGAAAATGGCTGTAAATATTGGTGGTGGTGTGAACCATAGAATCGGTCTTTTCGATATGATACTTCTGAAAGATAATCATGTGGATTTTGCCGGTGGTATAGACAAAGCTATTTTGCGTGCTAAAGAGTATTGCAAAGAGAAAGGTAAGGATTTGAAAATTGAAATCGAGGTACGCAACTTCGATGAACTGCAACAGGTACTCAATATTGGTGGGGTAGATAGAATAATGTTGGATAACTTCTCAACCGAAAATACAAAGAAAGCTGTTGAGATGATTGCCGGCAGATTTGAAACTGAATCATCGGGTGGAATCACTTACGATACATTAAGAGATTATGCTGAGTGTGGAGTGGATTTCATCTCTGTTGGTGCACTAACTCATTCAGTTAAAGGACTTGATATGAGTTTCAAAGCTTGTTAATAGATTATAGATATTAAACAAAAAATCTCCGTTAGGACATGTCCTGACGGAGATTTTTCTTTATGTTTACCGAAACAATTATGCTTTATTTTTAAGTGCTTCGAAGATAAGTGCTTCAAGTTCCTCGGCAAGTTCTGGATTATCCATAATACACTGCTTAGAAGCATCACGTCCCTGACCAAGTTTTGTATCATTGTAGCTATACCATGAACCACTTTTCTTGATAACTCCAAGATCAGCACCAAGGTCAATTATTTCACCTGATTTAGAGATTCCTTCACCAAACATGATGTCGAATTCAGCTTTTCGGAAAGGAGGAGCTACTTTGTTCTTTACAACCTTAACTCGTACTTGATTACCGATAACTTCATCACCATCTTTAAGTTGAGAAACACGACGAATATCCAAACGTACTGAAGCGTAGAACTTAAGTGCATTACCACCGGTTGTAGTTTCAGGATTACCAAACATAACACCAATCTTCTCACGAAGTTGATTGATGAATATACATGTAGTATTTGTCTTGTTAATAGCCGAAGTTAGCTTTCTCAATGCCTGTGACATAAGTCTTGCCTGAAGACCCACTTTATTGTCACCCATTTCACCTTCAATTTCAGCTTTAGGAGTAAGAGCAGCAACTGAGTCAATAACAATGATATCGATAGCTGATGAGCGGATAAGTTGCTCAGCAATTTCAAGAGCTTGCTCACCATTATCAGGTTGAGAGATAATAAGTTCATCAACATTTACTCCCAATTTAGAAGCATAGAAACGGTCGAAAGCGTGCTCAGCATCGATAAAAGCAGCTATACCGCCGGCTTTCTGAGCTTCAGCAATAGCATGAATAGCAAGAGTTGTTTTACCTGATGATTCAGGACCATATATCTCAATGATTCTTCCTTTAGGATATCCACCTACTCCAAGAGCAGAATTCAGTGAAATAGAGCCTGAAGGTACAACTTCAACATCTATTACATCCTCATTACCAAGTTTCATGATAGAACCTTTACCAAAGTTCTTCTCTATTTTGTCCATCGCAGCTTGTAGTGCTTTAAGCTTTTCGCTATTGCTTGCTCCTGCGCCAAAATTTAATTCTTCGTTCTCTTTTTTAGCCATATTTTATTTAGGTTTTATAAAATTTGTTGGGCATGTTCTTTTGTCTTTACCTCTTTTGGTGAGATAATTCTTTCAATAATGCCATCCTCATTAATAATAAATGTGGTTCTTAAAGTACCCATATATTTTTTACCATACATACTCTTTTCGCCCCATACGCCAAACTCTTCAACAAGTTTTTTGTCTGTATCGGCAATCAGATTAAATGGAAGTTCATTCTTAGAGATAAATTTAAGATGAGATTTTGCATCATCAACACTCACTCCAAGAACCTCGTATCCAGCTTTTTTAAGCTCAGCATAATTATCACGCAGATTGCAAGCTTGTGCTGTACAACCAGAGGTGCTGTCCTTAGGGTAGAAATATAAAACAAGTTTTTTACCTTTATAATCGCTTGCCTTAATCTCTTTACCATTCTCATCAAGTCCCAAAATTTCGGGAATTCTATCTCCTACATTCATAATTAATATATTAAAAAATTACAGTTCTAAATCTTTGTCATGTTCCTCATGCCATGGTAAGCCCTGTATGTTTAACTGTTCCATAAATGGATCGGGATCGAACTCCTCAACGTTCCATACACCCGGACGTTTCCACAACCCCTTCATAAACATCATTGCACCAATCATAGCAGGAACACCTGTAGTATAGCTCACACCCTGCATACCTGTTTCAACATATGCTGCATGATGACTACAGTTATTGTATACATAATATGTATGCTCCTTACCATCTTTTTTACCTCTTATTCGACAACCTATAGATGTCTCGCCCTCATAATTTTCACCAAGATCCTGAGGATTAGGAAGTACAGCCTTAAGGAACTGTAATGGAACAATTTCCATACCATTAAAGTTTATAGGCTTAATGCTTGCCATACCAATGTTCTCGATTACGCGAAGATGTGTAAGATACTCCTGTCCAAAAGTCATCCAAAATCTTGCACGTTTAATAGTTGGGAAATTTTTAACAAGTGATTCCAACTCCTCATGATATAGAAGATATGAGTCACGAGGACCAATATTTGGATAAGTGATATCTTTATGTATCTCAAGAGGTTTTGTTGTAACCCACTCACCATCCTTATAGTAACGACCGTTTTGAGTTATCTCACGGATATTAATTTCAGGGTTAAAGTTTGTAGCAAATGCTTTATGGTGGTTACCGGCATTACAGTCAACGATATCAAGATATTCTATCTCGTCGAAATAATGTTTAGCAGCATAAGCAGTAAATATACCACTTACTCCCGGGTCGAACCCACAACCTAAAATAGCAGTAAGTCCTGCCTCTTCAAAACGCTGTTTGTAAGCCCACTGCCAGCTATACTCAAAATGAGCAACATCTTTTGGCTCATAGTTGGCTGTGTCGAGATAATTTACTCCTGCCTTAAGACAAGCCTCCATAATTGTGAGGTCCTGATAAGGAAGAGCGACATTAATAACTATTTCAGGTTTGAAACTGTTGAATAGTTCAACTAGTTCGTCCACATTATCTGCATCCACCTGAGCAGTTTTAATTGCTGGATTACCTATTGCTTTAACAATAGCATCACATTTTGACTTAGTACGACTTGCTATCATGATGTCAGTGAAAACATCAGGATTTTGAGCTACTTTATGTGCAACGACAGTTCCTACACCGCCAGCACCGATAATCAATACTTTACCCATTTCTTATGTTAAAAATTTGAAGAACAAGTAGTACGGATTTACACCGTATATATTGACAAAGATAAGAAAATATTTTTTCCATCTTACTCTTAACGATTTTTCTGTTTAAAGTAAAGAGATGTTTTTTTCTTTAAATAAACATTTTATAATAATATATGTTTTTTATTATATGTATACAAGCTCTATCTTTGTTGAGTATTGTATAATTTAGTTTTTAAGATAATGAAAAAATTTTTCTCTCTACTTCTTATTTTAGGAGGATTAACTCTTATCACATCTTCGTGTGGAAGTAATAAAAATCTTTTCTCACTATCATCTATCGATGGGGAGTGGAATATCCTTAAAGTCAATGGCGACACGGTTAAAAGTGAATCAAACCCATTTATTGGCTTTAATATATCTGAAAAAAGTGTTTATGGAAATAGTGGATGCAATAGCTTCAGTGGAGAAGTTGTTCAAAAATCATCATTGACAAATTCTATCTCCTTTAATAATGTAGCAACGACTCAAATGTTTTGTCATGATATGCAGATTGAGAAAGCTATTTTGGAATCGCTTAATGCTACTAGAAGTTTTACAAAAGGATTAAATGGCAATATCATACTTCTTAATGGTGATGGAGCAGAAGTTTTAGTGTTATCCAAGAGATAATACTTATTAAACTAATTACTGAATTTAGGTGATAAGAGGAGAAGTCGGCAGATTTCTCCTCTTTATGTTTAATTTTTGTCATGTTTTTTGAGTCATTTTGTCAGTTAATTTTTCTAATATATCTCTGGCATACCCTTTGTTTCTTAAAAAGTGTGATTGATTCATTAGAAAAGCAACAATGATGAACCTTTCATAAAAATATCGGTTTTAAATAAAAAATAAATATAAAGAAATATACAATTATGGGAAAAATTATTGGAATTGACTTAGGAACTACAAACTCATGCGTTTCTGTATTTGAAGGAAACGAACCTGTAGTAATCACAAATAGCGAAGGAAAACGTACAACACCTTCTGTTGTTGCATTTATTGATGGTGGCGAACGTAAAGTAGGTGACCCTGCAAAGCGTCAAGCTATCACTAACCCAAAACGTACAATTTTCTCTATCAAACGTTTCATGGGTGAAAATTGGGATCAGGTTCAGAAAGAGATTTCACGCGTACCTTATCAAGTTGTTAAGGGTGACAACAACACTCCACGTGTTGATATCGATGGTCGTTTGTATACTCCACAGGAAATTTCAGCAATGATTCTTCAGAAGATGAAGAAGACTGCTGAGGATTATCTTGGTCAAGAAGTTACAGAAGCTGTAATCACAGTACCTGCATACTTCTCTGACTCTCAGCGTCAGGCAACAAAAGAGGCTGGTCAAATTGCCGGTCTTGAGGTAAAACGTATTGTAAACGAGCCAACAGCTGCTGCTCTTGCTTACGGTATTGATAAGGCTCACAAAGATATGAAGATTGCAGTATTCGACCTTGGTGGTGGTACTTTCGATATCTCTATCCTTGAGTTCGGTGGTGGTGTATTCGAAGTTCTTTCTACAAACGGTGATACTCACCTTGGTGGTGATGACTTTGACCAAGTAATCATTGACTGGTTGGTTGAAGAGTTTAAGAAAGATACAGGTGCTGATCTAACAAAAGATCCAATGGCTATGCAACGTTTGAAAGAGGCTGCTGAAAAAGCTAAGATCGAGTTGTCATCATCAACAACTACAGAGATCAACCTTCCATATATCATGCCTGTTGACGGACGTCCTGAGCACTTGGTTAAGAACTTGACTCGTGCAAAATTCGAATCATTAGCTCACAACTTGATCCAAGCTTGTCTTGAACCATGTAAGAAAGCTATGAGCGATGCAGGTCTTTCTAACTCAGATATTGACGAAGTAATACTTGTAGGTGGTTCTTCACGTATACCAGCAGTTCAGAAACTTGTTGAAGACTTCTTCGGTAAAGTTCCTTCTAAAGGTGTTAACCCAGATGAGGTAGTAGCAGTAGGTGCTGCTGTACAGGGTGCCGTTCTTACAGACGAAATCAAAGGTGTAGTTCTTCTTGACGTTACTCCATTGTCAATGGGTATTGAAACAATGGGTGGTGTAATGACTAAACTTATTGATGCAAATACAACTATTCCATGTAAGAAGAGTGAAGTATTCTCAACAGCTGCTGATAACCAAACAGAAGTTACTATCCATGTTCTTCAAGGTGAGCGTCCAATGGCTGCACAGAACAAGTCAATCGGTCAGTTCAACTTGACAGGTATTGCTCCAGCTCGTCGTGGTGTTCCTCAAATTGAAGTAACATTCGATATCGACGCTAACGGTATCTTGAAAGTATCTGCAAAAGATAAAGCAACAGGTAAAGAGCAAGCAATCCGTATCGAGGCTTCATCTGGCTTGAGCAAAGAAGAGATCGAAAAGATGAAAGCTGAGGCTGAAGCAAATGCTGAAGCAGATAAGAAAGAGCGTGAAAAAGTTGATAAGTTGAACCAAGCTGACTCAATGATTTTCCAAACAGAGAATCAGTTGAAAGAGTTGGGCGATAAAATACCAGCAGATAAGAAAGCTCCAATCGAAGCTGCTCTTCAAAAACTTAAAGATGCTCACAAAGCTCAGGATCTTGCAGGTATCGATGCAGCAATGGCAGAAGTAAACACTGCATTCCAAACAGCAAGTGCTGATATGTATGCTCAGTCAGGTGCACAAGGCCAACAAGCAGGCCCAGGTGCTGGACAACAGCAACAACAACAAGGTTCTGCAAATGGTGGTGAAGATATCCAAGATGCAGACTTTGAAGAAGTAAAATAATTCCTTAAGGAAACATATAAAAACAAGCTAAAGCGTGCAACTCAACGAGTTGCTCGCTTTTTGCGTTTAAGGGATTCATAGTTTCAAAGTGTTTATCATGCCCTTTTTAACGGCTTTTTTGCTACATATCTATTTACAATACAAACTAAGTTCTGACTGATAAATATTCTCAGCCTTAGGAGCAGCCAGTTGTTCCTCTGTTTTATTGCGATCATGCAGTTTTTCAATACGACGTTCCACCTCAGTTTTGAATTCCACGTTCTTTTCCTGAATAACGATTGAAGTATAGTCTGCTTCTTACTATCCATCACATTCCACCTTCAGTAACAAGCATGTTAGAAATAAAAGATAAGAGCATTAAAAAGAGCCAGCTACTTCGTGAAAGCAACTGGCTCTTTTTGTATGATTCTAAGTATGTCTTAGAAATCTATGCGATAAAAAAGATTTGGCAGCGAGATACCTGACTTATCGGTACGCAGCTGACCTGTGCCGAAGTCGTAGCGTTCGGCGTAGGGTGTTTCGTTCTGCAGAATGTTCACTCCTTCAAAGGCGATAGTATGACTCACCTTCTTGCAGTTAATCTTATAGCTTACAGTAAGGTCAAGAATGCTGATAGGGGAGAACTGGAGGGACATCGCCTCATCCTCCTTATAGATAGGCTGATCATTGATGATGCCAGCAGCCACGTTGGCTTTAATGGCATCTACATCAATAGGAGTGTGTCGTAGACCGCCTTGTAGTGTGTACTTGACACTCACGTTGAACACGTTCTGTTTTCTCTTACCAATCATCCACTCCTTACCGCCCAGCACCTTAAACATGTAGCCTCGATCATGCAATTGGTTTCGCCACTTCTTGTCAAGTCCACGATATTCAGATTTGAAGAGGGAACCGTTCACTTGCCCATAGAAGCCTTGGCTCATGTATTGCTCCAAGGTGATGTCTGCACCATAGTTTCGAGTATTGCCCTTGTTAACCAATGGTTCTTCAATATAATTGAACAAACGGTTCACCGTACAGAACGTGCTTCCATTGATGCCCACAGGCGTATCGAAGCCATACTGATAATATGCGTTGAAACGCAAGTTCAAGTTGTCCGTAAACTTATACATATATGTAGCAAGAAGGTGATGAGCCTTAGAGAAACCGAGGTCTTTGTTTGCCATAGTGCCATCAGCATTACGGAAGAAATAAGCATCCAGCTTTTCAATCATGGAGTGCAATCCATAGCCGAGTGAAATGGAATGACGCTCATCTGGTTCCCATTTCACGCTGGCACGTGGCTCGATACTTAAGTCTTTGGAAAGTAAAAAATAGCTGCCTGACATACCTAAGTTGATGCTCCAATCGTCAGCAGGTTTCCAAAGGTTTGACCAGAACATGCTTGCCAACCCCGTATTGTCCTTCGTTGCATAATATGGCGCATCCGACACAGGCTCATAGACGTTCTCTGCTGTGCGGAAATTCAGGTCGAAGAAGCGGTGTGAATACTCACCACCAAACTGAACAAGCCAGCGAGGGGTTACCTGTTTGGACAGTTCTGTATTGATCACAGCACGGTCTTCATTCTGCTTCAGATAACTAAAGGGATAGTTCTTACCTTCGAAACCTGTAGGTTTGTGATTATCATCGAAGGTGAGACCCCAGTATTCCATGTCTACTTTGTTGTGCTGCATGTTGTAGGCTGCAGTGGTGCGCCACGTCCATTTGTTGTCGAAATGAATCTTATGCGAAGCACCCACAAAAGCGTTGTAAAGGCGACCTTCTTGGTCAGAAGCATCGTAAATAGAGTGGATGTCTTCTATATCCAGCTCCACATCCCAAGACTTGTCGATAAAGCCTAAAGCAAAGACAGAAAAAGTTCCTGCTTTTTTCGTTGGAAAATTCAATTTAAGCGAGAGATCTTGGAAGTCATACTGCGAACCATATGTGTCAATGAGTTTCAGTTTGCGAGCGATTGTAGTAAAGCCATAGCGGTAGTTGAATATAAAACTTGAATTGTGCTTCTTCGAAATTGGACCTTCGCTGGTCCACTCGATACCCACAGAACCCACTTGCACACCATTCTCATATTTTGAGTTATTTCCTGATCGCATCTTCACGTCGAACACACCGCTTAGGGCGTTGTTGTAGCTGGAATTGAAAGTGGAAACGAAAAAGTCAGAATTGGTGATGACATTAGAGTTGAGCGAGCTCACCATACCGAAACCTGCACTATAAAGGTCTGCAAAATGGTTTGGGGAAAAAATTTCCACACCTTCCAAGCGGTATTGCATGAATTGTGGGGCATTACCATGTACGGAAATACCGTTGCTGTCACCTTGTCCTGCAACACCGGCAAAGGCCGTCACCAATCGAGCCGGGTCGTTATAACCACCGGCATATCGGCCTGCTTCTTCCATCGAGAGCATCATACCGCCCACCAATGCCGTGGGATTTAACGTTGTCTCCTTATTCACACGAGGTTTGACCACTACTTCGGCCAATTCTAAACTGTTCTCACGCAGGGTGATGTCAAGCACTACTTCTTTGGCTCCCGCCACCAACACTTCCTTCAGTACGCTCGGTTCATAGCCGACATATGAGGTCTCAATGGTGTAACGTCCCGATTGAGCAATATTTATGCTAAACTCACCATCTATATCGGTCACTCCACCTACTCCCTGAAGTTCCACCACCTTCACAGCGGCTCCAATAAGTATTTCTCCTGTTATAGCGTCAGTTACTCTACCCTTTACTGTTTGTGCCACTACACTTTGTGGCAAGAAAATACCGACCATAACCACGAAGAGAATGACCAGTCTGCAAAAGAAAAATTTTACACATTCATAGTATTTGGATGTAATTATATTTTACAAATATACAATGTTTTGTATAAAGAATAAAAAAGCACCTGTTTTTTGTATATTCACATTATTATAAAGTCCAAATCACTACCTTAAAAAAAGAAAAACGTATCTTTTTATTTGTTATGTAATGTGTTGAGTATCAATGTTTAATTTAATTATGCAACATGGACGAACATTTAATTCTAACGCATTGATATTGAATTAAAATTTATTTCGAAGAAGTGAAATAAAATTTCGATATTATAATATAATAGAGCTTACTCAATAGTATTATTTTTAAAAAAAATCCCTGCTGAAATCTACTCTAGCAGGGATATTTCGTTTGTAAAGTGGACTTTTCAGTCACTCTTATCTTTTATATAATATATTTCGTTAGAATCAATTATTTTAACTGTTCATCTATCATATTTTTTACTAGCTTCTCCATTAAAAAATAGGTATCATCATAAGGGTGTACTCCATCACCACTGAGTCCTTCCTTCATGGCACCTTTCTCATCACGCATTTCGGAGTTGTAATCTAAATATGGGATATTGTTTTCGTTAGCATAAGCTTTAATTGAAGCATTCAATTCATCAACTTTTTTTGTTACGTCGGTAATAGTAGGTCTCCAATTAAAATGGTCATGCGGAAGTACTGAAGTTAGTATCACTTTAATACCATTTGCTCGGGCAATACTTGCCATTGATTTTATATTATTTAATGTAAAAGGTAAATCGTACGTTCCGGTATTTTCAGCAATATCATTTGTTCCTGCATTAATAACAACAAGATCTGCACCTAAATCAACAACGTCAAAATAGAAACGAAGTAGCATTTGTGAACTTGTTTGTCCGCCGATTCCTCTTCCAAAGTAATTATTTTCTTTAAACCAGTCAGGATGTTTTTTGGCCCATCCAGCAGTGATTGAGTTACCGATAAACACTACACGTTTTTCTTTCTTAGGATTCTTAATAACTTCTTCGTTGGCAGCACTATATTTCTGAATATTTGCAATGCCATAAGTATTTACAATTTGCTGAGCATTAATGTCAGATATGTGTGAGCATAAAAAAGCAAACGTTA
>JAEZKJ010000141.1 GCA_023415545.1 Bacteroidota bacterium | reverse complement strand
TTGAACCTGACTTTTGAGTAAATATCTTATACTGATTATCACGAACAACAACAAAACTCTCGCCTGAGTCTTTCCAATCTACTTTCAATAAACCTTCTGTATCTTCATAAATAACGCGAGAAGCATTATTACCATCAATGTTGGCAGATATAGTAACTAATTCTTTATCTTCAGTTGCTGAAGTAAGGTTTTCATCTTGTTGACAGCCTGCAAACAAGAGAGCTGACAACGACATAATTAATGAGTTTTTAAATATATTTTTCATGGCAATTATTTTTTAATTATTAATTTTCCCATCCTTCATCATAAGGATAATCACCAGGACTTGTTGCAAAACCTTTTTCTACTTCTACTTCGATAACCTCCACCTTTGGAGTCTCATAGTTCATTAATATTTGTTCCTTCATAATTTATAGAGTTTTAAGATAAATTCAACCATTAAAATGTAATCTATATTTAATAATTAACAAGTAAGTAAGTTTTTATAAACTTAACATTCTACAAAATAATTATTTACAAAAATATATAAAATCACAAATATTTACATATATTCTTATATTTTATTGAAATAAATTTATCTAAACTAATATTTTATGTATTATTCCTCTATAAAATAACACTCTTAAATAGTATAACCTTTATCGGCATACAACGGATTCTTTGGGAACAGACATTTCAGCTTAACTAATAAGTACCTTATTGAACAGTAAATACTCCTATAGAGTGGTAATATAATTTTATGGGAGTAGTATATAATATATGAGCCCCAAAAGTTTTTCACTTTTAGGGCTCACATCAAAAAATATTATTACAATTTAAAAGCTTAACTAGGTTCTACCTCTGAATCTGTAAATTCATTACCATTAATGTCTACATAGACAGCTTTTGCATCTCCTACAAAAGGAATAGATAGTTTTTCCTTAACAATAACTTTTGTTTTTTTATCAACTAAGCTTTTACCTAAGTTGTTGAACATATTATTTGTATTTACACCATCTGCAAAAGTAAAATTGCGAATATCAAGTGTTTCAAGAACATTACAATTCGCAAACATTGTAGTCATTAATGTAACATTCGCAGTTTTGAAATTACTTAAATCAAGTGATTGTAGTTTACTCAAGTTACCAAACATATTTTTCATATCAGTCACATTCGAAGTATCGAAACTACTAACATTTATAGATACAAGATTTGAACTACCAGAAAACATATTTAACATTGTTGTCACACTCTTAGTATCGAAATTACTCAAATTAAGCGATGTAAGAGAAGTACATTTATTAAACATGTTTAGCATGTTTGTCACTTTAGAAGTATTAAAGCTACTAACATCAACAGATGTAAGATTAGCATTAGAGATAAACATACCTTGCATAATTGTCACATTAGACGTATCGAAACAGCTCAAGTCAAGTGTAGTAAATCCACTTGTACCGAACATAGTCTGCATAATTGTCACCTGCGAAGTATTGATACAATTATTAAAATCAATACTAGTAACATCGGCTAATCCAGAGAACATTCCAGTACAATCAGAATTAAATTGGAACTTTTTAGCAGCAGTATGAATCTCTAAAGTGAGGCCATTTTTATATAAATATGCTTCACTCTCACCGATTTTTACAGCTCCTGACAAGTTGCTAATAGTAGAAACTGGCACAAACTTAATTGAAGAAATTCCACTTATATTTTCTTTAATTAAAGTATTGAATGTAGTTCCATCAGGCAATAGACATGTTTCAGGTGCAGGAGCGGGAGCTGATAAAGCGATATCAATAGGATAAACTTTGCCACTTACTATAGGCTTGTCAGCAGGTACAGTTATATTTCCAAGATATAATTTTTCCTCACCATTTTCATTAACATATACATCTACATTAATAATTGCACCGGTAGCATAAATCTCTGTTGAAGATATATTACTTTGAGGAATATAAATATAGATATCATCATTATTTACTCCTGTAGGTATTGTAACAGTAATATCACCAATTTCACTCATATTCCTAACATTAGATATCTGCTTAAGAATAATCTTCGAGATAGAACTTTTAGATACCTTAGCATCATTAATTTTAAAAGTTGGCTTAATGATTGAAGTCATATGACTAAATGTAAATGAATTTTGTGTATCACCTGTAGCTGTCATCAAACATAGTTTGTCATCCAAATTACTAGATTGACTGCTAAAATCAATATTCCAACCTGCCTCTGAATAAGCAGCTGCAGGATAATATGCTTTTAAATCACCTGTTTCTCCTGGAAGTACATCAGCCTCAAATTCAGAGGTTGAGCCCGGTTTCTGAGTAAATATTTTATACTCATGCTGGCGAACAACAACAAAACTCTCTCCTGAATCATTCCATTTAACTTTCAATTCAGTTTCTGCCTCTTGATAAGCTACACGTGAATATCCAATGCTATTAATAAAAGCACTTATAGTTATCGAATCTGCAGGTTCTTCATCGGGTGTAGGATTTTCGGGTGTAGGATTTTCAGGTGTAGGATCTTCGGGGATAGGATCTTCATCTTTTTGACAACCAACAAATAGAAGAGCTGATAAAAAGATAATAAATGATTTTTTCAAAAAGTTTTTCATAATGATTAATTTTATTATTAATAATTATTATTTGATTTCCTTGCCGTCAGTACCAACATACATTGCTTTTGCTGTTGCTGGAATTGCAATTTTAGGTTTTGATGTTACAATAATTTCTGCTTTTTTATTTCCTAACTTTTGACCTAAATTATTGAAGATATTTAAATCCTTTTCCACCTTTTTAAATGTGAAATTACGGATATCAAGAGATTTGAGTTTATAACAATTTACAAACATTTTACTCATATCAGTAACTTTCGAAGTATTGAAATTACTTAAATCAAGCGATATAAGGTTATTACAATTACCAAACATATTACTCATATTCTCAACTTTCGAAGTATTGAATTTGGTCAAATCAAGAGATGAAAGATTTGTACAACCACTAAACATATTTAGCATGTTTGTCACTTTCGAAGTTTCAAAACTGCTCAAATCAACCGATTTAAGATCAGCACATAGATTAAACATATTTAGCATGTTCTCTACATTAGATGTATCAAAAGTTCTCAAATCAAGTGAAGTAACCTTAGATTTTCTAAACATACCACTCATGTTAGTTACTTTGGAAGTAGTGATGCAATTATTAAAATCAATAGTGGTAATTCCTATTAATTCAGAAAACATTGTATTACAATTAGCATTAAATGAGAAGATGCTAGCTGCAGTATGGATTTCTAAAGTGGTACCATTTGTATGTATATATGCATTACTATTACCGATTCGCTTACCTTTTTTCAAGTTTTCAATTGTGGAATTTGCAATAAACTTGATTGAAGAAAGACCTGCG
>JAEZKJ010000046.1 GCA_023415545.1 Bacteroidota bacterium | reverse complement strand
ACAACGAACTTTCTGCTCTTCTTAGAACGGAGTATACAAAGAGAGGAGTTAAATTTATTCTCTCAGCAAAGGTTTGCAAAATGGATAAAAATGGTGATGATATAGAGGTGACTTATACTTTAGATGGTGAGCAGCGAGTTATTTCAGCAAACAGGGTCATGATAAGTGTTGGTCGAAAAGCCATAATGGACATCCCTGGGATAGACTCTTTGAATCTTAAGGTTGATAATAGAGGTGCTATAATTGTTGATAAATATATGCAAACATCTTCTGAAGGAGTATATGCTTGTGGTGATATAAATGGCCGATCTATGCTGGCTCATACTGCTGTGCGTGAGGCAGAAGTTGCTGTAGCTCACATTTTGGGTAAAGAGGATGAAATGAGTTATAATGCTATTCCATCCGTTGTTTATACTAATCCCGAACTTTCATCTATTGGAAAAAGTGAGGAGGAGTTAATAAAAGGGGGTATAGATTACAAAGCTATAAAGCTTCCTATGGCCTATTCGGGAAGATTTGTTGCTGAAAACGAGGGATTGAATGGCATGTGTAAGCTCCTTATCGATTCAAACAATAATATTCTTGGTATTCATATACTTGGAAATCCTTCCTCTGAATTTATTGTCGTTGCTAACATTGCTATTGAGCAAGGAATGAAGTTGGATGAATTAAAACGTTATATTTTCCCTCATCCTACTGTTAGTGAAATATTGAGGGAACTATAATTTGTATATGTTTTTATAATTTTGCTTTATATTTTTATGATATAAAGATGATGTAAATGTGCTGATGCTATATACTAAAATGAGAAAATATCTGTTTTTATTACTTCTAGTTTTTTGTCTGCCGGTTCTTTCACAACCGCTATCTCAAAAATTGGATTCACTATTGGGGAGTGAGATACTCGAAAGTTCAATGTATGGTATTTCTGTATTCGATCTTACAGAGGGAAAATCAGTTTATAAATATCAAGATGAAAAGCTTTTTCGTCCGGCTTCTGTTGAGAAAGTTATTACTACAATAGCAGCTATTGATAAACTTGGTGAGAACTATACTTTTAATACCCAGTTATGTTATACCGGTGAAATTAAAAATGGCATTTTGAATGGAAATCTTTATGTAGTTGGTGGTTTTGATCCAGAGTTTATGGAAAGTGATATGGATAAGATAGTTGATGAAATAAAGAAAAAGGGAATAACAGGAATAAGAGATTCTTTAATATTCGATGTCTCTATGAAAGATTCAGCATATTGGGGACCTGGATGGGCTTGGGATGATGAAGGCTTCTCATTCCAACCACATCTTTCGCCACTTATGGTGAATAGAGGATGTCTTGATGTAACTGTTTCTCCATTAAGTAAAAATGTACCTCCTAAAATTAAAGTATCGCCTATCTCTAACTATTATAATGTAATAAACAGGGCAAAAAGTAGAAATCATAGTGCTGGGAAACTTATTGTTAAGCGTGACTTTATTAAGCCAAGTAATGATATTGTAGTTTATGGTAATGCAGCTTATAAAACCACAAAGCGAGTATCAGTGGCCAATTCTACCGATCTATTTGTGCGTCTTTTCGTGAGTAAACTGACTAAAAATGGTATTAGTGCCAATAAATATGAGTTTGGTGAGTTGCCTGATGATAACTCCTCGTATAAAAATCTCTATACATTAAACCGTCCTTTCCAGATGGTCTTGAATAGGGCTTTGAAAAAGAGTGATAATCTTAGTGCAGAAGCTATTCTTTTTAATCTTGCTTCAAAAAGCAGTAATAAAAAAAGAGTCGGTTTTAATGATGGGACAACAGCTATAAATGAATTTATTAAAAAAACATTAGGTTTTAATCCAACTAAGTATAGTATTGTTGATGGCAGTGGTATATCGATGTATAATTATGTATCTCCTGAATTGATATTAGAGTTTTTAAAATATGCATACTTTAGCCCTAATATTTTTTATAGTTTTTATAATGCATTACCAATCACAGGAGTTGATGGAACGATGAAAAACAGAATGCGTTTTTCACAGGCTCATGGTAATGTTCGAGCTAAAACAGGAACTTTAACAGGAGTAAGTTCCTTGGCAGGATATGCCAAAGCTAAAAATGGACACATGTATGCTTTTGTGATAATAAACCAGAATATATTGAATAATAAAAAGGCTCATACATTTCAAGATAAGATATGTAACATATTAGTCGATTGAAATTAAATCAGCAGTAGCTGACCAAAAAACTTATTTTAAACGAAATATCCTTGCTAGAGCATATTCCAGCAAGGATATTTTTTGTTTATATGATTTTCATATCAGCATCATGTTTGGATGCGATAAAATTAATTTTAAATAATATTTATAAAAACAGAGAACAATTGTTAATAGAAGTTTGTTATATAATAAAAGGGGACAGCAATAGTGAGTTATTATAACTTAAGCCTTATCATATTAATGTTGACTTACCCCCCCTGATATAATGACAATTATCCTGCTGTTTCTTTTTTTTTTATTATATCCTATTCAAAAGTTTTGAATGAATATCCCTCTTTTAATAGCCATTCAATTGATCGAGGAAGGGCATATTTCAAATTCTTTTCTGATTTTAAAGAATCATGGAAAGTTATAATAGAACCATTACGAACATACTTCTTTACTATTTTGAAAACATCCTCTCCATTTAGTCTCTTGCTATAATCACGTGTCACAAGATCCCACATCACGATTTTATATTTTGAGCGAAGTTGAAAATATTGCATCCATCTCATATGGCCATGTGGAGGTCGGAAAAGATCACTTTTAATAAGCTCGTTAGCTTTTTCAGTATTTTCAAGATAATTATCGCTAAAATATTCAAAACCACGGATGTGGTTAAAGGTATGATTGCCAACTCTATGCCCTCTTTCAACTATCATCTTGAACTCTTCAGGATGTTTACGCACATTATCACCAACAAGGAAGAAAGTAGCTTTAATATCGTATTTATCTAATAAATCTAATACCCATGGAGTTACTCCGGGAATGGGCCCATCATCGAATGTTAAGTAAACAGATTTATCATTTCTGTCCATTCGCCATAATGCTCGAGGATAGAGCCAACGTAGAATAAGTGGGGGTTGCTCAATAATCATTTTGTCAAAAAAAGCGGCAATTATTTTATATCGATAAGCAAAGTGTGCCAAAACAAACAATATATTTTGTCACACTTTACTTAAGTCTCTATATTAATTGCACATTTTAATATGTGAAAAAATTATCTTTGTAAGTTACCAACTCTTGAGTTGAATATTTGATATAGCTCTTCAAACTTATCGTTGTAGTGAGATGCTAAATCATTGCTTTTAGCCTCTTTGGACTTCACTGCATTATTATGTGATTGTATCAATAACTTATTTACATCATCCAATATATAGAAGTTACGTACAACATCATCATATGACCCAGCCAACTGTTTGTCATTCAAACTTAAATACCATGTAATGTATTCAACTGCTTTATTAGCCAAATCTCCCAATATCTCTTCAGCTTTTTCTGTCTCACCTAAAGCTAGATAATCTTGAGCCATCTCCTTTGAACTACTCATAATATAATCATGAGGAACTGTTTTTGAAGGAATAACCTTTTGGCAATAGTCTAGAACCTCAATAGCTTTATCCATTTTGCCCTCTTTTATTAATTGAGTAGCAAGTTGTATAAACATTCTTCTATGAGTTTGAGCCATTCGAAGAATAGTTTCATCAAGGTAAACATTTGGATTTTCAATTCCGCCAAACTTGAACTTATGCATCAAGTTATCATACATCTTCTCGGAATCTATCTTAGCATTAAGAGCAGTTGTATTGAAAGGAGTAATTCTATAAGCTAGTCCCTCCTGCATAAAGTTGTTACCAAGGTTCAAATGATTATCTTCACCAACAGTAATAGCCATATATATAGGACGTTCCCAATTAGTGTTAGCAAGCATCTCAAGCATCATAAGTTCACTCTTATAAAGAACTCTCTTACCTTTTAATGATATAGTCATATAGTCAGGTATATTTCCTTTTAAAGAGTCAGGTATCATCATTCCCGAGCGTTTCACAGCCTCTTTATCAATCTTGATAACTATACTATCGGTTGGAATAAGTTGTAATCCCTCTTTTGGAGAGCGTACCCAATATTTAAGTATATTTTTAAGTTCGTATGGATTCTCACCAAACTCTTTAGCTGCCTCTACCGGATTCTGTTTGTAATAGTTCTCCAAGCTCTTCATAACCTCAGGCTGAATTTGAACAGCTTCGTTATGACCCTGTACATACTCCAAACGGCTCCAATTAATAGGAACAGATGGTGAATCATAAGCAGGACGTTTCATCTGGTCTATATACCAGTCAGTCTGCAGATAACTTAGGTTACAAACTCGTACATCCGTTCTCTTACCTTCAGTTTCCTGGTTATACCATAATGGGAATGTATCATTATCACCATTAGTGTAAATTATTGGATTACCTTCATCTTGAAGAGTATTGAGATAGTTCATACCAAAATCGCGAGCAGCATACCTGTTACTTCTATCATGATCATCCCAAGTTTGGCTTACCATTTGGATAGGCACACAAATACCAAGTACACTAGCTATAATAGCAGATGCTTTAGCCGATAATTTTTTACTTAATATGTGAGCAATTGCTGCCACGCCCATACCAACCCATATTGAGAAAGCATAGAATGAACCTGCATAAGCATAATCTCGTTCACGTGGTTGCTGTGGTGTTTGGTTTAGATATAGAACAATAGCTATACCGGTCATAAAGAAGAGGAAAAATACCACCCAGAACTGTTTGATTCCCTTCTCATCACGATAAGCTTGCCAAAACAGACCTAGAAGTCCAAGTATCAGAGGTAATGCATAATATACATTATGTCCCTTATTGTTTTTTAAATCGGTTGGAAGCAAGGATTGGTCACCATACAGGGCATTATCAATAAATGGTATGCCTGTAATAACATTTCCATGCTCTATTTCTCCCTGTCCTTGTATATCATTTTGACGTCCCACAAAGTTCCACATGAAGTATCTCCAGTACATATAGTTTAATTGGTACATGAAGAAGAACTTAATGTTGTCCAGTTGTGTAGGCACTTTTACCATTATCTTCTGACCACATTGGTCGTATGGCACCTGTTTACCTTCTACCCCACCAAGCCAGCTTTCATAAGCACCTGCATGCGCATCGCTATACATTCTAGGGAATAGCATATTCTGTGCATACTTATATTCTGTTCTATGGCGTACTATCTCGTAGCTATCTTTTTCATCTTTCGATGCTTTCTCTTTTCTTTGATAAATAGGAGCACCCTCAGCTACATCGTACATACATCCTCCATCAACCTCTTTAAGCTTAGGTTTTGAGTTGTATGTCTGACCATAGAATAGAGGTCTTGAACCATATTGCTCACGTCCAAGATATTCACCAAGTGTAAATATATCTTCAGGAGAGTTTTGGTCCATAGGAGTATTTGCTGTCGAACGGATCACTATAAGTGCATACGATGAATAACCTACCATGATCATCATTATAGCAAGAAGTGAAGTATTCAATGTACGAGCACTGATAGCATATTTCTTGAAAATTTTTCCAAACAGATATAGAGCCAACACACCTAAAACAACAACTCCAATCAATATACTTGAAATACCATATCCATAAAAAGGTATACCAATAAGAGCTATAGTGAGCAGGAACGATAAATTCATTCTCTTCTTACTCTTCTGCTGGTAGCTTTCATAAACACCCCATATAATAGATGCAGCTAATACAATAATATAGACTATCAATCCTGAGTTGAAAGGCATAGATAGAGTGTTGACAAAGAATAGTTCGAACCATCCACCAACTTTCACAACTCCTGGGACAATTCCATAAAGTACAGCAGCTATAATTATTGTAGAAAATAAAAGCGCAAGAAGACTACCTTTAACTGTAGCATCAGGTCTTTTCTTGTAATAGTATACTAAAACTATAGCAGGAATACACAATAAGTTAAGTAGATGGACACCTATTGACAGACCTGTAAGATATGCTATAAGGATAAGCCAACGGTCGCTATGATCTTGATCAGCAACATCTTCCCACTTAAGTATAAGCCAGAAAACCAAAGCTGTAAATAGACTTGAGTAAGCATATACCTCACCTTCAACAGCACTGAACCAGAATGTGTCGCTCCATGTGTAAACAAGGGCACCTACAATACCCGAGCCCATGATTGTTATAAGGTTACTTAGAGTCATCTTATTTATATCAGGAGCAACAAGTTTTCGAACAAGGTGTGTGATAGTCCAGAAAAGGAATAAAATACATGCAGCACTCATAAGAGCATTCATGGTATTTACCATAAGTGCAACTTGTGAAGGATCACTAGCAAATAGACTGAATAGATTGGCTGTAAGCATAAAGAAAGGTGCGCCGGGGGGATGACCTACTTCCAATTTGTATCCTGTAGTAATGAACTCAGGACAATCCCAAAAACTGGCTGTGGGTTCTATTGTCATGCAATAAGTGATAGCAGCAACTAGAAAAGCCAACCAACCTAAAATGTTGTTTACCAGGTTGTAATGTTTCATGTAAATATTGTTATTTTTTATAATTTTCAATTGTGAGCAAAGATAATAAAGATAAAATTAAATTTTGATATTAAATAATCTTATTTAGTATTGGCTAGTTATCACTCTTCTCATTTTCATGCTCATGTTCATGTTCATGATGACTCTTCAATATCCTGTGAGGGAATGTGCCATGGCCTAATAGTTCTATTGGGCATCCAAAATGCTCCTCCAACCAATCCACCGAAACTTCGCTGTCGGGATGATAATCTACCTCTTCATTAACGCATGCTATGCTCTTTACATTTTGCAAAACTGTACCTATATCATGACTTACTAGGATAATTGCTCTCTCTTTGTTTATCTCTTCAAGTAAGGAGTACAATTTTGCCTCAAAGCGTTTGTCGATATATGTGTTTGGCTCATCGAGTATTAATACTTTTGGATCCGAAACTAAGGCTCTTCCCAATAAAGCTCTTTGTAATTGGCCACCACTTAACTCACCAATAGCTCTATTTTCCAACCCTTCAAGTCCCATACGGTCAATCACCTCTCTAACCTTGTCGTGTTGTTTTTGGCTGTATTTATGAATTAATGGTTTCTCTTTGCTCAATCCCGATAATATCACCTCGTATACAGAAATAGGAAACTGTTTATCAATAGAGTTGTATTGAGGTAGATACCCCATAGTAATCTCTTGAACCTCTTTGCCATTATCATAATAGTGTACCTCACCGGCTATAGGATCTTTCAATCCAAGGATAATTTTAACAAGAGTACTTTTCCCACCCCCGTTAGGTCCGATTAATCCAAGAAAATCTTTATCATAAATTTTCAGATTAACATTTGTCAACACGACCTTATTACCATAAGCTGCTGATATGTTATTTAAGGATATTAATTCATTCATATCTTTTTAACGCTTTTGCAGGTTCTAACATCTCCTCTTGCCAATTAAAGCTTAAAGGATTTATTGTGACTATGTGTAAATTTAGCTCATTAGATATCAGTTCAGCATTTCTTGTATCAAATTCCTTCTGGACAAAAATAACGTGAGGTTTCTCAGCTTTGCTATCATCAATAAGTTTTTTTAAAGAAGTAGGAGTAGGCTGCTTACCATCTTTTTCAATACTTATCTGCTTAAGGCCAAACTCTTTGGCATAATAGCTAAGAGCAGGATGATAAATAAGGAAAGTAGTGTCGGCATCAGCCAATATCCCTTTAATCTGAACATCTAAATTTTTAAAAACGATATTCATCGAGTCAAGTTTCTCCTTAAAATAGTCCTTGTCCTTTGGCGAAAGCTGACAAAGTGCGTTATATATGTTTTGCGAAATAATTGAAGCATTGATTGTCGAGTTCCATATATGTGGGTCAACTCCACCTTCATGACTATGGCCATGCTCATCATGTCCGTGGTTATTACAACTCTCTTCACCCACTATAAGTTCTACGCCTTTTGATGTATCGAAAATAGCTAGATTAGGGTTGTTTTCCTCTAACTTATTCATCCATATCTGTTCAAAACCTATATATCCTATTCTGAAATAGGCAACACTCTTACTAAGGTTCACCAGTTGTTGTGGTGTCGGGTCGTAAGTTTCAGGGCTTGATCCATTAGGCACCATACTGACAACATCGAATTTATCACCTGCTATAGCAGAGGTGAAATATTTTAAAGGTTCTAGGGTTACTGTAATTGTTGGCTTACCATCATTGGTTTTATTACTATTCGTGCACCCCAAAAGAGCAATAGATGTGATAAATATATAAAAAAGCTTGTTCATAAACATTAAATTTTTGTTGCACGTAATATCTCTCTTTTCCCATTTGGTGGTCCGGGCAATCTTTCTGTTTTAAATCCTGCAGCTTGAAGCATTCTTCTTATTACACCCTTTGCACAATAGGTGGTAAGTACTCCTCCCGGGTTAAGAAGATTGTACATCTGGTTAAATATATCCTGAGTCCACATCTCCGGTTGCTTTTCGGGAGCAAAAGCATCGAAATATATTACGTCGTACTTTCTTATAAATTTATAAGAGGTAAAATCACCATTAATCTTATGTAAAGTAAAATAAGGAGATAATTCAATATCTTTATCCCATTGTGATGAATGAATATTGTCAAATCGATCTTTATTATCCTCCCCAATAATTGGTAAATAGTCCAACTTTTCAATAATTGTTTTATCCAGAGGATACTTTTCGATCGTATCATAAATTGTATTTACCCCTTTATTATCAGCCTCAATAAAAGTCAGAATAGCATTAAGTCCGGTGCCAAATCCCACTTCCAATATTGAAACACTATTTTTTAAGGAATGGTTGAAACCTTGTTCTACAAAAATATATTTTGATTCTGTCACTGCCCCTTTTGTTGAGTGATAATGTTCATTCAGTTCAGAAACATACAGAGTATTACTTCCATCGTCAGTTTTTTCAATCTCAATCATAAACTATTTAATCAAAGATGAGGCTTGCAAAACGCCCCATACTACAATAATATATCTTAAAGCCTTTCCTAATGTCATGGAAATGAGTACAATCCAAGTATTCGAGCGCATTAATCCTAATAAAACGACAACAGCAGTACCAATAATGGGGATAAAAGAAAAGAAAGCCATCCATGCCCCTCGTCCTTGGACAAACCTTTCAGCTTTTTCCAAATCTTTTTTCTTCACTTTAAGATATTTCTCTATCCACTCACGTTTACCTAAATGTCCCATCCAAAAACAGGTCATTTCGCCTCCCACATTACCTGCAGTGGCAGCTATAACGCTTAAAGCAGGATCTAGGCCTAGTCCTATACAAGCAATAAGGACAGCTTCCGAGCTGAAAGGGAGTATGCTACCGGCTGCAAAAGCACTTATAAACATTCCCAAATAGCCCCAATCTATAAAAAATTGAAGAATTGCGTCCATATATTATATATAGCTAAGAATACAAAACAAAGAATAGTAATAATAAGAAATATATTAGAGAATCTGTTTTTTGTAACAGCAAAAATACGTCCTGTTAATATAGAATAACATATTATTTGAATCTCCATTATCCCTGCTGTATGCGATGGATTCAATAACCATAATATCAAACTCCACAATTCAATGATAATGATAAATGTAAATGCTACCCTGCTTCTTATTTTATCCATATATGAACTTGAAAAATAGGATAAAGAGGTGATAAATGATAGTGAAAATATGATTATTGATGATATTAACTCACTGTTTTTTATATCGGTAAAATTAAATGGAGATATTTTTATCATCTCCTTGAATGTTGTAAGGAACAAATTTAATTGATCTGTCAAAAATGTATATGCAAAGAATATCCAATAGGGTGCTATAATTCCAACTAAAGCAGCAAAAAAACTCTT
Source organism: Bacteroidota bacterium (assembly GCA_023415545.1). Classification (GTDB taxonomy): domain Bacteria; phylum Bacteroidota; class Bacteroidia; order Bacteroidales; family Bacteroidaceae; genus Phocaeicola. The sequence continues at coordinate 1,827 of JAEZKJ010000046.1, read as the reverse complement.
TATATTCATACACCTGAAGCTTACCATTGATAAAAGCAACAGAGGAGTATAGAATATCATATAAGGGAAAAGGATGGTTGCCGTACCTAAGAAAAACAGTGATGAAAATATTGTATTCGTAGGATTTGAATGTTCATAACTATTAAGGAAACAAAATAGTGAGTATACGAATAGTAGTGGTATTAAACTTATATCTTTGAAATCGTGTAGGAACATACACACTGCTGTAGCTATCATGTAGATACTTACATGTAATGTTGTACGAACCTTTATAAGTGAAAATGCTGTATTAAGTTCTATAAGAAGATAACCTGTGATAGCATATATGAACATTGTTATAATGTCTGTCCATGGTTTTATACTTATCATCCAAATAATCAGAACAGAAATAGCTACAACGGGAAGAGTAAATCTCCCCGTTGCTATTGCGGACTGTATTTTGTTACCCCTCTTCATCAAAACGAGAAAATTATAGATCGAATCCTATGTCGGAACGGAAATATTTCTTCTCAAAATTTATTTTTTTGGCGCTTTCGAATGATAAAGCTAAAGCCTCTGCTTTGTCAGCTCCATAGGAACTAACTGCTATAACACGACCGCCGTTAGTAACTACATTACCATCTTTCATCTTTGTACCTGCATGGAAAACGATGCTATCTTTCACATCTTCAATTCCACTTATTACAAATCCTTTATCGTAATGTTCAGGATATCCACCCGATACAAGCATTACGCATACAGCTGAACGTTTGTCAACTTTCAACTCTTTTGTTTCAAGATTATTCTCAGCAATACCTTCAAATAGATCGACCAAGTCGCTCTCTATTCTCAACATCACACTCTCTGTTTCAGGGTCACCCATTCGTACATTGTACTCAATAACCATTGGTTCACCTTTAACATTGATAAGTCCTAGGAATATAAAACCTTTATACTCTATACCCTCTTGAGCAAGACCATTTATAGTAGGTTTAATGATTCTCTCATCAACCTTTTCCATCCACTCTTTTGTAGCGAAAGGAACAGGCGAAATGCTACCCATACCTCCGGTGTTGAGGCCTTTATCACCTTCACCAATACGTTTATAATCTTTTGCTTCAGGTAAAATTTTGTAATTCTTACCATCAGTCATGACAAATACCGAGCACTCTATACCACTAAGGAACTCTTCGATCACAACAGTAGAAGATGCGTTACCAAACATACCTCCAAGCATCTCTTTAAGCTCTTTTTTTGCCTCTTCAAGTGTAGGAAGAATAAGAACCCCTTTTCCTGCACATAGTCCATCAGCTTTTAGCACATAAGGTGCTTCAAGAGACTCAAGAAATTCAATACCTTCATCTATATTTGCCGAGGTGATACTTTTGTATCTGGCAGTAGGGATGTTGTGACGTATCATGAATCCCTTAGCAAACTCTTTACTACCTTCAAGTTCAGCACCTGCTTTTGATGGTCCGATAACCGGAATATTTTTCAGCTCCTCATCATTTTTAAAGTAGTCATAAATACCTTTCACCAATGGGTCTTCAGGGCCTACAACAACCATATTAATACCATTATCGAGTACAAAAGTTTTGACAGCGTCAAAATCTGTAGGATTGATTTCAACATTTTCACCCACATTTTTAGTACCTGCATTACCAGGAGCAATAAAAAGTTTTTCAATTTTAGGACTTTGAGCTATTTTCCAAGCTAGGGCATGTTCACGTCCCCCTGAACCTAAGAGTAAAAGTTTCATGATATTATTTATTTCAAATGATCTTCAAAGTATCTTGTTATATGTTCGTAGAGATGTACTCTCTCTTTTCCCATCATATTATGTCCGCT
>JAEZKJ010000040.1 GCA_023415545.1 Bacteroidota bacterium | reverse complement strand
TAAATTAAAAAGTATCCTTTTTTTATGGACTGTCCTGGTAACCTCATTAATTATTTTTTCACATCAAAGTTACCTTGTTATACTTTTAATTATTGTTGGAGCAGCTGTAACAGTCCATATTTTACTGCTTAAAACCAAAAAAACATATAATAAACCTCCTATGGCTTAATTAAGTATATATGTTGACAAATAACTCATTTTCATCCCATTTACAGTATCATTTTTTTACTTATTCAAGCATAGTTCAAATAGAACTTTCTATAGTCCCAAAGTCTTAAAACTTAAACAACTTTCAAACGGGAAACATTCGAGCTACTAAATATACGCCGGCAACAACCATTGTTGCAGCATGTATCAAAGCACTAACAGGCGTTGGACCCTCCATAGCATCAGGTAACCATATATGAAGAGGGAACATAGCACTTTTTCCTGCTCCACCAACGAACATAAGTCCAAGGGCAAGTGGTATTAAGAACCCTGCATTTATCAGCGCATTCTCTTGTGGAGAAAATGAGAAAGTACCTGCATAATATCCATATATAAGTATGCCTATCAAAAAGCCTAAATCGGCAAATCGAGTTACAATAAAAGCCTTTTTACTTGCTGCAACAGCTGCATCTTTAGTATAGTAGAAACCAATAAGCAGATAAGATGATACACCAACAAGTTCCCAAAATATATACATTTGGAATATGTTTGTAGCAACAACTAATCCAAGCATTGACATTGTAAAGAGACTTAGAAAAGCATAATAACGTTGGAATCCCTTCTCGCCATGCATATATCCAAATGAGTAGATGTGTACCATTAGTGAAACTGTTGATATCACTACTAACATCATCGCCGAAATTGGATCAATCAAAAAACCGAGGTCTATAGATAGATTAGAGGTGAAAGGAAGCCAATTGATGTTCCAAGCTGTGATTGCTTGCAATACTCCTTCAGCATCTCTTGGACCGGTAAAAAACGAAAAGGCTGTGTAGTAGGAGAGGCATGCCACCGTAGCCATAGAGAGTGTGCCAATTATTCCTGCAACTCTGTTCTTCATATACATTCCTGTGAGTCCTAAAAGAAGGAAACTCAGAAAGGGTAGAAGTAGTATAAGAATAGTATAATCCATATCTTTTTTGTATATGATGAAGCGACAATTATCCCTTCATTTCATTAATATTCTTTATCTGTATATTCCGTATGTTACGGTATATATTTATAATTATCGCAATAGCTACTGCTGTTTCTGCCGCACTCACTCCTATAGCAAAAAGTGCAAAGAAGAGTCCTTCAAAATGATCGGGAAAAAGAAAACGGTTGAAAACAGCAAAATTGATATCTACCGAGTTGAGTATCAACTCAACACTGATAAGTATAGCAAGTAGATTTCTTCGTGTAAAGAAACCATATATTCCCACAAACATCATAAATGTGGAGAGTATAAGATAATATTCCATCTGTACCATAATTTCTCTGTTTTATCGTTTACGAGCTATCATTATTCCTCCAACAATACATGCCAGAAGAAGAATACTTATCACTTCGAATGGTAATACATACTGATATTTTTCCATTCCCATCAAAGTAAACCCTATTGTCTTTACATCGAGTTCACCAGGTTGGAAACTTGGCTCAATAAAATCATGTTTTAACATCACAAAAAGGCATATAGCAAGACCTGCCAGTGTTGATAGGAATCCGGCAGCCATTTTGCTATTCTTTAATTTCTCGGCTTTATCTCCTTGTGCTGAAGTAAGAAGTATACTGAAAACATAAAGAACAGTTATACCTCCTGCATAAATAAGTAGTTGTACTGCTCCTAAAAATGCATAGTTCAACTGGAAATAGATTCCGGCTGTACCGAATAGTACAAAAAGAAGATATGTAGCAGCACGTAATATTCGGGATGTAGTTACCGATAATACGGAACAGATACCGATGAATAGTGCAAGTACAATGAATACAATAATTTGTAGTGTCATAATATCTTTGTTTTATTTTTTATTCAGAGTTAAGAAGAGTTTAGAGCGGTCGAAAACTGCATTTTCAAACTCAGTATCGAATGTTATGGCATCATGTGGACATGCATTCACACAAAGTTGACAAAACATGCACGACCCTAAGTCATACTCATATTTCACAAGTAACTTCTTCTTTTTACCTGTCTCCTCATCAGTAATAGTCTCAGTAGTTATCGATATAGTGTCGTTTGGACAGCTTATTTGGCATAATCCACAAGCAATACACTTGTTGTTTCCATTTTCATCGCATGGCATAATTAATTGACCGCGGAAACGTGGTGAAATTTCCAGTGTATCTCTATTCTCCGGATATTGCTCGGTAACTTTCTTGGTAAAGAATTCTTTCATGGTAGTCTTTAGGCCAATAAGCAATGTACCTACTCCACTAAGAAGACCTTTAATATATGATTGTCCTTCCATAATTAAAAATGCAATTTAAATACAACAATAATTACCATGAGCAGTAGGTTAAATAGTCCTATTGGTACAAGGTATTTCCACTCCAATGTAAGAATCTGATCTATACGTAGACGAGGGAAAGTCCACTTTATCCACATGAGTAACATAATTACAAAGAATGTTTTACCAAAGAACCATATAAATCCAGGTATATAGTTCATTACAGTATTAAATCCATCGAGCCCAACAATATGTAGAGGCATCCATCCTCCAAGGAAAATTGTAGCTGCTACACCTCCTATGATGAATAGGTTTACAAACTCGGCAACATAGAATAGACCAAAGTGCATACCCGAGTATTCTGTGTGATAACCGGCTGTTAACTCACTCTCTGCTTCAGGAAGGTCAAATGGTCCACGGTTTACTTCTGCATTTCCTGCAATAAGATAAATTATAAATGCTATCAGTGCCGGAATATGTCCTTTAAAAATAAACCATCCATCGGCTTGACGCTCAACAATTTCGGATAGTTGCATTGTATCAGTAAGAACAACAATAGTAAGAATACTCAAACTCACTGATAGTTCATAACTGATCATTTGAGCACCGCTTCGCATTGCTCCAATGAGTGAGTATTTATTATTTGAACTCCATCCTGCAAGTAGAATTCCTACAACACCTATACTGGATGCTGCCATAAGGAAGAATATACCTACATTAAAGTCAAGAACCTCTAAACCTTTATCGAAAGGAAGACAGCTGAATGACAAAATTGAAGCAAGTATTACAATGTATGGTGCAAGGTTATAGAGAAATTTATCCGCATGGCGAATAGATATAATCTCTTTTATTAGCATCTTGAATACATCGGCAAAGACCTGGATTGTTCCATAAGGACCAACTCGCATAGGGCCAAGACGACATTGAAATGCTGCACATACTTTTCTCTCCATAAATATCATTATAATGGCAATGACGGCATATGCAAGCATTATCATTACTCCAATAAGAACACATTCCAAAAATATTGCTATTTGCTCGGGCATATATGTGCAAAATAGTGAATGTATCCACCGGGTTACTATACTAAAATCAAACATGATTGAATATCTTGTTATATCATTAATATTAATTGAATAAACTATCGGTCAATATCGGGTACAACGTAGTCAACTGTTCCTCCGATAGCGATTAAATCGGCAATTTTTGAACCTTTACACATTGTTTCCATTGCTGATACAAGTGGCAAACCTGTAGAACGGAACTTCAGTCGGTAAGGATTTTTATCACCATGACTTTCAAGGAAAACTCCGAATTCTCCACGACTACCCTCAACAGCCGAGTAATATATACCTTCAGGAACACGAATGATAGGTTTCATTTTTTGTTGAAACTCTCCTTGAGGAATATTATCAATAAGTTGTTCAATAATACTCATGCTCTCAATTATTTCTTCGAGTCTTACAATATATCGTGCGAATGAATCACCTTCTGTTTTTACTATCTGCTTAAAGTCTACTTTATCATATACTGCATATGGGTGACGTTTTCTAACATCGCATGCCCATCCACTAGCTCTTCCGGTACCTCCGGTAGCCCCAAAAGATATAGCATCCTCACGGCTCAAAACGCCTACACCTTTCATTCTTTGCTGAGCAATAATGTTTCCTGTAAATACATCATTATACTCTTTCAGCATAGGACGAAGATAGGCGATGAACTCTTTAACCTTCTGCACAAAGTCGGGAGCAATATCTGCTTGTACACCACCAATAGTGTTATAGTTTTGAATAAGGCGTCCGCCTGTTGTTGCTTCGAAAATATCAAGGATTTTTTCTCGGTCACGGAACCCATAGAAGAATGCAGTAAGAGCACCAAGGTCCATGCATAGACAAGAGAAAAAGAGTAGATGTGAATCAATTCTCTGCAACTCATCCATAATAGTACGTATATATTGTACTCGGTCGCTTACTTCCACTCCCATCGCTTTTTCTATACACATGCATAAAGCATGTCGATTTTGATGAGCTCCCAGGTAGTCAAGTCTATCAGTTAAAGCTAATGTTTGTGGGTATGTTAATGATTCGCACATCTTTTCTATACCTCTATGAATGTAACCACAGTGAACATCAAGTTTCTTAATTATCTCACCTTCTAGAGATACACGGAATCTTAGTACACCATGAGTAGCCGGATGTTGAGGCCCTATATTAATGATATATTCTTCTTCATCGAATATAGCTTGTCTCTTCTCTATAACACTACCATCAGCTTGCTCTTCAATATATTTAGTTGAGTCAACAGTCTCTTCGTTACTCATGCGTAACGGGTTGAGACTTTCGTCGTAATCTTTTTTTAAAGGATATCCAATCCAATCTTCACGAAGATAGAGACGACGCATATCCGGATGTCCTTTAAAAATGATTCCATAGAAATCATATACTTCTCTTTCATTAAATTCTGCTCCTTTCCAAATGTCGCATACACTTGGTATTTCAGGCTTTTCTCTATTTGGAGCAACGCATTTAACAACAATATTTTCTTGAGTATTACTATTTTCTAAGTGATAAATAACGCCAATACCATTCTCTTGCCAATCTACTCCGGTAAGACTGCGAAGAAAGTCCATATGTTTTTCTTCTTTAAAACGAACCATTTCATCGTGTAAAGTAGAAGCTTCTATCTCATAAATCTTATCCATTGTCTATTTTGTATTAGGGTTTTCCTCTTTTCGGTTAACATCTCCAAAGAATTTTTGAAGTTTTACTTTTCTTTGTAATTGTATCATTCCATACAACAATGCTTCTGGTCGTGGGGGACATCCCGGCACATATACATCTACAGGAATAATTTTGTCGACTCCATTAAGGACATGATATGATTTTTTGAATGGACCACCCGAAATAGCACAACCACCTACAGCAATTACATATTTAGGATCGGCCATTTGATCATATAATCTCTTTAGAACAGGTGCCATTTTATGAGTAATTGTTCCGGCAACCATAATCATATCTGCTTGTCGTGGGCTGGCTCTGGCTACTTCGAAACCGAAGCGCGCAAAGTCATATCTTGCAGCTCCGACAGCCATAAACTCGATTCCACAACAGCTTGTTGCAAATGTAAGTGGCCAAAGCGAATTGCTTCTTCCCCAATTAATGAGATCATCAAGAACTCCAACAACGACATTTGTTCCATTCTTGTTAAGCTCTTTGACCATCTCTTCCAGATATTCATTGTCTTTGAAATCTTCATACTGGATAGATTTTATAGTTGGTTTCTTTATTTCCATTCTAATGCTCCTTTCTTCCATGCATAAGCAAGTCCTAATACTAAAATAAGTAAGAAGAACAGTACGCTAATAAGTCCATACATACCCAATTCCTGAACTACAGTAGCCCAAGGAAATAGAAAAACAGTCTCAACATCAAACATAAGGAACAGGATAGCAAAAAGATAGTATCCTACTTTAAATTGCATCCATGATTGTCCACGTGTGGGTATACCACACTCGTATGCTTCACCTTTTTGAGCATTATAGGAGCGTGGCGCTATTGCGCGCGCTATTCCTAGCGCTATTGCTACTAATGCTATTGCCGTAAGAATTACGACAACTAATAATGTAAAATACATGCGTAATAAGTTTTATTTTGTTTAATTTTTGCAAAGGTCACTCTGCTCCAAATAAACGAGCATCTTAATATGTATGATTATTAAGTTATTACAAATAGCTCGAATTATTTGAAAAACATTTTTTGGGGAGACTTTTTCTTTAAATTAGAATCTTCCTGAGTTTGAATATGTAATGGGAGTTTTTAAATAGAAATAGATTATCTATGTTCTTTGTAACAAATAATCTATTATATGAAGTTATGTTTCCCGAAAAGTTATGGGAAATATGTGTAAATAAACTTTTAACTTTATAAGTTTTGTTATTTATGCTATTACTGATAGCGTGTGATGTATCAAATAGATGATGAGCAAGAAGATAGTCAAGAGTCCTTTCGCTTGTAGTATTTTTCTGAACATAGTTTGTCGTGTAATTATCATCTAATAAATTAGATGATAAAATATTGCTCCTAGACACTGTTGAAAACAGTACTAAGAGGGTTAAATAGAGACAACATTTCAGAAATCTTTCCATTTTATACTTAAAAACGCTGTAAAAGTATAAAAATAAGTCTAATAAATATGAAAAATTAATTAAAGAATTTTTCTGCTTTCTTTATCATTGAGCCAAGACAGAAAACTACAACGTGGTCACCTGGAAGAATAAAGGTATTACCTGTAACCAATATACCATTGCCATCGCGAATAAGTCCACCAATAGTTATTCCTTTAGGAAGTCCCATCTCTTTTACTGAGTTTTTAGTAATTCTTGAACCTTCTTTTACAGTGAACTCGGCAACATCAGCATTGGCAAAAGTAAGACATTTAACATTTGAAACGTCAGCATCAAGCATCATTTGATAAATGTGGCTTGCAGCGATCATTTTTTTGTTTATTACAGTTCCAATGTCAAGACTTTCAGCCATTCCTATGTAGTCAATATTTTCAACTTCAGCAACAGTTTTACTAACACCCATACGTTTAGCAGCTAGGCATGCCAAAATATTAGTTTCTGAATTATCGGTTAAAGCAACGAAGGCGTCAGTATTTTTTAATCCCTCTTCTTCGAGAAGTTCAAGATCTCTGCCATCGCCATTAATTATCATCACCTTTTCATCGACTAGTTCAGTAAGTCGATTGCACCTATTGATATCACTTTCTATAATTTTTAAATCCATGTAATCGGGCATGTACTCTGAAGCTCTAACAGCTATACGGCTACCACCCATAATCATTACATTTTTTACATCAGCATAATTCTCTTTACCTGAAATTTTTCGAATGTAAGGGATATATTTTTTAGTAGTTGTAAAATATACAATGTCATTTATTTTGATAGAGTCATCACCACGAGGAATAATTGTTTCATTACCTCTTTTAATGGCAACCACATGGAAAGGAATATTTTTACCACCTATTTCATGAAGAGGGACATTGAGTATTTCGGCAGTCTCACGCATTTTCGCTCCTACAAGAACAAGAGCGCCACCACAAAATTCCCACCACTGACGTATCCAACTCATCTTTACTGCATCAACAATCTCTTTAGCTGCGAGCATTTCAGGATAAATAAGTGAGTTCACGCCAAGTTTAGCAAAGAATTCTTTATGTTTAGGTTGAAGATATTCATAATTATCTATACGAGCCACCGTTTTTTTAGCACCAAGATTTGTAGCAAGCATACATGCTGTCATGTTTCGACTCTCTTCAGGCATAACACCTATGAAAAGGTCCGCTCCAGATACTCCTGCATTTTTTAATCCTGTAATAGATGTAGGAGAGGCACATACTGTCATGATTTCAAAATTAGAATCCATTCCTCCTAATTTCTCTTCATCCTCATCCATAAGAATAATATCTTGCTTTTCTCTTGATAAAAGTTTTGCAAGATGAGTTCCAACGGCTCCAGCTCCAGCGATAATTATTTTCATTAAACTCTATTTTAAAAACTTATTAATTCATTTGATATACTATCTTCATCCATTCCACAAATACGATGAAGTTCGTTAACATTGCCATGTTGAACAAAATTGTCAGGAAGTCCTATTCTCTTAACAACAGGATTATATCCGTTATCGGACATAAATTCAAGGATAGCCGATCCCATTCCTCCCTTTCTTACTCCATCTTCTATAGTTAGAATTTTATTAAAATTCTTTCCTATATAATTTAGCATCTCTTCATCTAATGGTTTCAAGAAACGTAAATCATATAATGCAATGGATTTATCGCAACTTTGTTCAGCTATTTCTATAGCTTTTAATGCTACATTTCCTATAGGGCCTAAAGTTATTACAGCTATATCTTTTCCCTCTTTGATAATTCTACCTTTTCCTATTTCAACCTCTTCCAACTCACATTTCCAGTCAACAATAACTCCTCTACCTCGTGGATACCTTATAACAAATGGTCCCATATTGGGTAATTGAGCAGTATACATGAGTTTTCTAAGCTCATGTTCATCCATTGGTGATGTAACGATGAGATTTGGGATAGGTCGCATATATGCCAAGTCGAAAGCTCCATGATGAGTTGGTCCATCTTCACCAACCAATCCTGCTCTATCAAGACACAATACCACATTAAGTTTTTCTATAGCGACATCATGTATTACATTATCATATGCTCTTTGCATAAATGAAGAGTAGATATTACAGAATGGTAATAATCCATCTTTAGCCATACCTCCTGAAAATGTTACAGCATGTCCTTCAGCAATACCAACATCAAAGGCTCTATTAGGCATAGCTTTCATCATGATATTCATTGAGCATCCCGAAGGCATTGCCGGAGTTACTCCCACAATTTTATCATTTTTTTCTGCTAATTCAAGTAAAGTATTTCCAAAAACATCTTGAAAAAGTGGAGGTATATTTTTAGTATCTTTTACAATTCTTTCGCCAGTCTCTTTGTCGAAAATTCCAGGAGCATGCCAAATTGTAGCCGCTTCCTCAGCCGGAGTGAAACCTTTTCCTTTTTTTGTATGTATATGGAGAAGTTTTGGACCTTTCATATCTTTAATATCGTTAAGAACTTTAGTCAAGTTCTCAACATCATGTCCTTCAATAGGTCCAAAATATCTTATATTCATTCCTTCAAAGATATTCTGTTGTTGATAAAGCATTGATTTCAAACTATTATTGAATCG
>JAEZKJ010000116.1 GCA_023415545.1 Bacteroidota bacterium | reverse complement strand
AACATTTTCCTAATTATCACTGTGAAATATCTGTTTCACAGTGTGAAATGGATATTTCACAGCGCTGTAATTATAAACCAAACATTGATTCAAACAAATTCTCAAAAGATTTTTGAAAAAGTAGCCTGAACATTTACCTTATAGATTATAATATATTTAATTATTGTACTTTATAAATATAAGTGAAGGAAATTCATATCAATTAAACTATTACTGTGAATAAAAAAATAAAAAATATACATTAAAATTAAATAAAGTGGTATATTTGTTTTGTTATTTTGCATTGCTATCATATCCTATTAGCAAATAAACTAGAGAAACTAAACCGTATTTATTACAAAAAACTAGCAGACATAACAAAAACTATATTTTAATTCAATTTTTATGAAAAACCATTTAAAGTTTTTTTATCTCGTGGCAGTTATGCTTTTTAGCTGCGCAGTTACACTACATGCCCAAGGAATCATTAAGGGCAAAATTGTAGATGCTGAGAGTAATGAACCGCTTATAGGAGCGTCAGTAGTTGTAGTAGGAACAACTAATGGAACAGTGACCGACTACGACGGTAACTTCAATCTTAAAGTAAATACAGCAAAGCCAACTCTTGTATTTAAGTTTCTTGGTTATAAGGATTTAACTAAGCAAATAGATCGCAAAGGTAATGTTGACCTAGGTACTATTATGATGGAGACCGACTCAAAAACTCTCGGTGATGTTGTGGTAACCTCTTCTGTAGCTATTGCCAGAAAGACTCCTGTAGCAGCATCGAATGTAATGATGGACTATATCGAAGAGAAACTTGGAACTCAGGAGTTCCCAGAAATTCTTAAATCTACTCCGGGTGTTCATGCACAAAAAGATGGTGGTGGTTTCGGTGACTCTGAGATTTACATGCGCGGATTTGATAATACTAACGTTGCAACAATGATTAATGGTGTTCCTATGAACGACATGGAGAATGGTAACGTGTATTGGTCAAATTGGGCCGGACTAAGTGATGTTACTCGTACTATGCAGACACAAAGAGGTTTAGGTGCAAGTAAAGTTTCTGCTCCATCAGTTGGTGGAACAATTAATATCATTACAAAAAGTATAGATGCTAAAAAGGGTGGATCATTATCATATGGTATGGGTAATGATAATATGAATAAAATTCTTTTCACTTTCTCTACCGGACTATCAAAAGATGGATGGGCTCTTACTCTATTAGGTGCAAAAACATGGGGTAATGGTTATGTACAGGGAACAGATTTTGAAGGATATAATTATTTTGTTAATGTATCGAAGAAATTAAATGATTCTCATCAACTATCATTTACAGCTTTCGGTGCTCCACAAACTCACTACCAAAGAAAAGGTGCTCTTACTCTATCAACATGGGAGATGACAGAAAAAGTTTGGGGAGTAACAGACTATAAATACAATGCTACATTCGGTTATGATAACAATGGACAAAGACGTAGCTCAGAATATAATGTATATCATAAACCACAGATGAGTCTTAATCACCAATGGGATATTAATGATAAATCTTCTCTCTCTACTTCACTTTACACATCTATAGGTCGAGGTTACGGATATTCCGGACAGGGTAATGAGACATATGGATACAGCTATAAAGATTGGTACGGAGCTAATTATGGAGTTTTACAATCAAAGTATCGTAAAGCTGATGGTACATTCGATTATGGAGCTATACAAGATTTAAATCAAGAAAGTGAATATGGTTCAATGCTTGTTATGACAACTTCTAAAAATTATCATAACTGGTATGGTCTTCTTTCAAATTATTCAACCAAACTTACTCCCGATATTGACTTTTATGGTGGTGTAGATTTCCGTTATTATCAATGTATTCATACAAATGAAATTCAAGACCTATATAATGGTTCTTACTATATGGACTGCAACCGTGCAAATGTTAGCGTTGCTAATAATGCTAATGCTGCAAATCCTGCATGGGTAAATCAAAAACTTGGTGTAGGCGATGTTGTATATCGTGATTATGATAGCTTCGTTTTACAAGAAGGAGGATTCTTCCAAGCTGAATATAATAAAAATAAATTGAATGCTTTTGTATCAGGATCATTATCAAATACAACATATTGGCGTTATGATAGATTATATTATGATAAAGAGCACGCTAAATCAAAAACTGTAAGCTTTATTGGTTATACTGCTAAAGCAGGTGCAAATTATAATATAACAGAAAATCATAATGTTTTTGCTAATGTTGGTATTATCAGTCGTGCACCAAAATTTGCATATGGTGCTTTCATGGCTTCTACAGTTAGCAATACTATTAATAAGAATGCAAAGAATGAGAAAATCCTTTCATTCGAAGTTGGTTATGGATTCAATAATAGTTGGTTAAGAGCAAACGTTAATGCTTATTTCACTAAATGGATGGATAAGACAATGACTAAGTCGGGAACTCTTTCTAACCAGATGGACTATTTCATGAATATGACAGGTGTTGATGCTCTTCACAAAGGTGTTGAAGTTGATTTAAAAGCTGATCCATTAAGTTGGTTAGAACTTTCAGCTATGTTCTCTATAGGTGATTGGAAATGGGATAGCAATGCTATTGGATACGCTTTCGATGAATATGGAAATCCTTTAAATTCAAAAGGTGGTATAGTAGAGGCAGGTTCTCCTGATCAAGCTTGGGCAAAAATCAATCTTAAAGGAATTAAAGTTGGAGGCTCAGCTCAAACAACTGCTGCTTTAGGTGCAACAGTAAAACTATTGAATGGCTTAAGAATCGGAGCTGACTGGACACTTTATGCTCGCAATTATGCATACTACTCACTTAGTGGAAGTAACCTAAGTTTAGGACAAGAGAAAACTATTCTTGATCCATGGAAGGTCCCAACAGCTAGTCAGATTGATTTGAATGCTTCATATAAACTTAAGATTGCAGGTTTGAATACAACAATATCTGGTAATGTAAACAATCTGCTAAACTATTTCTATATATCTAAAGCTTATAACCCTCAATCGGGTGAAGTCTCTCCTGAGAGCATATATGGATATTATGCGTTTGGACGTACAGCAAGTGTGAGATTAAAAGTTAACTTCTAAGAAATTTATCATACAATTATGAAGAATAAAATATTCGTTTCAATTATAGCTCTTGCTTCTCTTGCAGCTTGCAACGATGATTATAATGATCAGTTTAATGTAGTATATAATTTGAATGATGTAAAGAGCATGACAGATACGCTCGATGCATC
>JAEZKJ010000073.1 GCA_023415545.1 Bacteroidota bacterium | reverse complement strand
TGTTCACGTCCCCCTGAACCTAAGAGTAAAAGTTTCATGATATTATTTATTTCAAATGATCTTCAAAGTATCTTGTTATATGTTCGTAGAGATGTACTCTCTCTTTTCCCATCATATTATGTCCGCTACCCGGATAGACAAAAAAGTCAGGGTGCGTACCTGCATCAATAGCAGAACGAAGGAATGTGTAGCTATGTTGTGGTACACAAACAGGGTCATTTCCACCTATTATAATCTCAAGACGTCCCTTCAAGTCGCCAGCACGAAGATTAAGGTTAGCTTTTTTGTACCCTTCAGGATTATCTTTTGGGTGATCCATATATCTCTCACCATACATAATTTCATAATATTCCCAGTTTATTACCGGTCCTCCTGCAACGCCAACCTTAAATGTATCAGGGTAAGTAAGCATAAGGTTTGTAGTCATATATCCACCAAAGCTCCAACCATGTACACCTAATCTATTTGCATCGATATGTGGTAATGACTTAAGGAACTCTACACCTTTTATCTGGTCTTTCATCTCCTCAGTACCAAGGTTGCGGAAAGTTACATTTTCAAACTCAAGACCTCTGTTCTCACTTCCTCGATTGTCAAGAGTAAAAATAACATAACCTTTTTGTGCCATGTAAATATCCCATCCACGAGTGTCGTAGTTTAGCGTGTTATGTATAAGTTGCGCATGAGGGCCTCCATATACATACACTATAGCAGGATATTTTTTAGCAGGGTCAAAGTTTACAGGCTTAACCATACGGTAATATAAATCTGTTTTACCATCGGCAGCCTTGATTGTTCCAATATTTATCTCAGGCATATTGTAATCCTTCATAGGATTTTCCTGAGTAAGCAGAGTAATATCCACTTTCTTGCCTTTTGTAGAGGTAGAAGTGAGTTTTATCTGTCTAGGAAGGTCATGAGCAGTGAATTTGTTAAGCACAAATCTTCCTTCATGTGATAACATAGGTGAGTTGTGCGCCTCTTTTTCACCAATAAGATGACGTTTCCCATTTACTATATTTACCCCAAATATATTGCTTTGAAGAGGAGATATTTCAGTACTTAAAATTATAACCTCTTTATCTTTTATATTGAAACCTAGAATATCCTGAACGAGCCAGTTTCCATTTGTAATCTGTTTGATAAATTTACCATCACTGTTATACAGATATAGATGATTGAATCCATCTTTTTGACTATGATAAATATATTTACTGTTATCCCAAGGAAGGAAAGTCAAAGGGTGCGATGGCTCCACATACTTATCATGCTTCTCTTCGAAAAGAGTTTTTACTTTATCACCTGTTTCAGCATCAAACTGAATAAGTTGAGCATGGTTCTGATCACGGTTGAGCTCTACCAGATATAAATATTTCTCATCGGGCGACCATGTTATGCAAGTGTAATACTTGTCACTGTTGTCACCCGTGTTTAGATAAATAGTTTTTTGAGTTGCTACATTGAATATTCCAACTTTTACCTTATGACTAGTCATCCCTGCCATAGGATATTTGTCGGGCATATGTTTAGCCACTCTTTCCGAAGTATCAACCTGCGGATAATCGGTAACCATGCTTTGATCCATATTGTAGAATGCAAGCTGATTACCTGAAGGTGACCAGAAAGTACCTTTTGTTATACCAAACTCATTACGATGAACAGCCTGTCCACAAACTACGCCATCTGGTTCGTTAGTAACCTGATACTCTTTGCCATTCGCACCTATTACATATAAATTATTATCTTTTGTGAAAGCCAAGTTTCTGCTTATACTGTTCCAATCTTCATTTGCACTATTCTTGCTCTTCTTTTGACTCCAGACAATCTCTTTTTTACCCCAATCAATTAATGCTCTATCTGATTTTGAATCAATTAAAAGCAGTTTTGTTTTAGAGTCCTGTTTGTCGTAAGGAAAGCTTGCGTTGTAGAAATGACTTATTTTTGAGATACCATTTTTCTCAAGTAAACTATTCACCTCATCAATAGTGATAATAGTAGAACGTTGTCCGGTTTTGTTTCCTTCAATTCCGGTCCAAATAGCTTCAATATTCTCTATGCCGAGCTTCATACATGCTATGTCGCCCCACCATTCATACCATTCATTTTTGGGTTGGAGGTTGTGATAGTTACTACCTCCGGGCATCAAATCTTCTAAAGTAAAACTTTTCTTCTCTTGTGCCATTGTCGTGGTGAATATCGATAAAAAGAGTAAAAGCAGAAAATCTCGTGATTTCATTTCTGATATGTTTTATCTGGTAAACTTATCTCGTTAAGTAATAATGTTAATCTTTTTTTGGTTTGTTGGTAGAAAAACGAGCTCTAGGCTTCCCATCTCTAGAAGAGAATCTTTTCTTTTCACCATCTTTCGAGCCTCCGAAACTTCCCTTTGGTCTCTCTTCACGGTCCCCAAAGCTTCTTTTTTGTCTCTCTTCGCGATCTCCGAAGCTTCTTTTTGGCCTCTCTTCACGGTCCCCAAAACTTCTCTTTGGTCTCTCTTCACGATCTCCGAAACTTCTCTTTGGTCTCTCTTCACGATCCCCAAAGCTTCTTTTTTCAGAATCTTCTTTAGTAGAGCCTTCACTTATTTCAGCTTTATACTCTTTGAATTTACCATCAAAAATCTGATATTTTCTAAATTCACACTCCAAAGAACCATTGAAAAGAGGTATTTTAACCGATGGTTTTAAACCAATCTGATCAAAACACTCTGCACGATAGCTCAATACCCAAGCATCATTTCCAACAAATGAGTGTTTGAATCTTTCGCCAATCATTTGATAAAGTCCTAGAAGGTCATTTGACGATATACGTTCTCCATAAGGAGGGTTTGTAATGATAATGCTCTTCTCTTTTGGTTGCTCAAACTGTTGGAATGGTTGGATGCGTAAAATAACATCTTTACTTACACCCGCAGCTTTCACATTATTGATAGCTATCTCATTAGCTTTAGGACTGTTGTCGAATCCATATATCTTATGTTCGAATTCTCTTTCATGCGAGTCATCATTGTATATTCTATCAAATAACTCTTTGTCGAAATCGTTCCATTTTTCAAAAGCATACTCTTTACGGAACACACCGGGAGCGATGTTGCGAGCAATAAGAGCAGCTTCAATAGGTATAGTACCCGAACCACACATAGGGTCTATTAAGTCACACTCACCTTTCCAACCGGTCATCATAATCATACCTGCAGCAAGAACTTCGTTCAAAGGTGCCTCTACAGCCTCTTGACGATATCCACGACGGTGTAATGATTCACCACTACTATCTAAAGATAGAGTACATTTGTTTTCAGCAACATGGAAGTTTATAGCAACATCCGGATTATTTATTCTAACCGAAGGACGATTTCCTGTTTTTTCACGGAAGTAATCAACAATGGCATCTTTAACTTTATATGCCACGAATTTTGAATGACGGAATTCATTAGAAAAGACTACTGAATCGATAGAAAAACTCTTGTCATTATCTAAGTACTCTTCCCAATTAATGGCTTTAATGCCATTGTACACTTCATCAGCTGTATTAGCTGTAAATTTTTTAATTGGTTTTAATATTCTGATTGCAGTGCGCAAACAAAAGTTTGCTTTATACATCATCTCTTTATCACCAGTAAACGACACCATACGGCGGCCTATCTCAATATTACCTGCGCCCAGTTCAGTGAGTTCTTTTGCCAACACCTCTTCAAGACCTTGAAATGTCTTGGCTATAAGCTCGAATTCTTCTTTCATCTTTATGAAAATTACGTAATTTCAATTTATTCTGCAAATTTAATCAAAAATACTGAGGCTCTCAACGATTGAGTTTATTATTGTTCTATTAATTAGTTAAATAGTCTCTCATCAGTTA
>JAEZKJ010000066.1 GCA_023415545.1 Bacteroidota bacterium | reverse complement strand
TAGCTGATGGTCTGCCTACCAATCAATTTAATTATTCTTCGGCATTTAAAAAAGCTGATGGAGAATTATATTTTGGTACTATAAATGGAATGATTTCGTTCTATCCAAGTATGGTAAAGACAAAAGCTCCAAAATTCAATATTTCACTAACCAATTTATGGATAAATAATGAACTTGTATCACCATCCGATCCTGAAAGTTGTATTACTAATAATATAAATAATACCAATAAGATAACACTTTCGTATGCTCAAGCACAAGGATTAAGATTAGAATATTCAGGAATGAATTTTAAATATACTGATAATACTCAATATGCTATGATTATGGAAGGCTTGGATAAAGATTGGCAATCGGTTGGCAATCAACATCAAGTCCGTTTTTCAAACTTACCGGCAGGGAATTACACATTGAAGATTAAAGCAAGCCATGATGGCATAAATTGGGATGAAGAAGGTATAAAGACATTAAATATAAAGGTTCTTCCACCTTGGTGGTTCTCTAATTGGGCATATATGATATATATCATTATTATTTCATCTATTTGCTTTATAGTATACAGATATACAAAAGCACGCATGGAGTTAACAATGAAATTAAAAGCAGAACATACTCAAAGAATTAATATTGAAAAACTAAATAAACAGAAAACAGATTTTTTCACATTCATATCACATGATCTTAAAACACCACTTACACTAATATTATCACCATTACAAAAACTTATTTCACAAAAAGTATTTACTGAAAAGGATATAAAAAGTATTAAGACTATTTACCGCAATGCAAATCGTATGCACTATCTTATTGATGAGCTGTTAACATTTAGTAAGATAGAAATGAATCAGATGAATATAACTGTACGAAAAGGTAATATAATAAATTTCCTTGGTGAAATATCACAAATATTTGATGTCGTGTCTAAGGAAAAAGAGATCGACTTTACAATAAATCTTGAAAATAATGAAACAGAAGTTTGGTTCTCTCCTTCCAAACTGGAAAGAATAATGTATAATCTACTATCTAACGCATTCAAATACTCACAAGCGGGCGACATAGTAACACTTAGTGCTCATCTTAAAGAAGAAAACGATAATACTTTTGCTGTAATATCAGTAAAAGATACAGGTAGAGGAATACCTAAAGAGATGATTGACAAAATATTTGAAAGCTATTATCAAGTAGATAAAAAGGATCATAGAGAAGGATTTGGATTAGGTCTTTCATTGACACGCTATTTAATTCAATTACACAAAGGTGAAATAAAAGTTGAAAGTGAAGTTGGGGTTGGAAGCATATTTACTGTTACATTAGATGTATCGGATAGTGCATATACCAAAGAAGAAAAAGCTGTGGAGAGCATTAGTTACGATGAAATACAGAAATATAATCAACGAATGCGCGATACTATAGAATTAATTCCTGA
This sequence comes from Bacteroidota bacterium, assembly GCA_023415545.1. GTDB lineage: Bacteria > Bacteroidota > Bacteroidia > Bacteroidales > Bacteroidaceae > Phocaeicola. Next base: position 10,252 of record JAEZKJ010000066.1, on the reverse strand, counting down.
TAAGTTAGTCAATGAAGAAAAGAAAAACGACAAGGATACTATAATGATAGTCGAGGACAACAAAGAGATGAATGAATATATTTGTGAAATTTTCAATGATAAATACAATGTAATGCGTGCTTTCAATGGAGAAGAGGCATACAAAATGCTCTCCAAACGCTTACCCGACATTATTGTATCGGACATAATGATGCCAAAAGTCGATGGACTGGAATTCACTAAGAGAGTAAAACAGGATGTAAGTACAAGTCACATTCCAGTGATATTACTCACAGCAAAGACAGACGAGAAAGATCACACTGAAGGTTATAAATGCGGAGCTGAGGCATATTTAGCTAAACCATTTAATGCTCAAAACTTAGAATTACTTATAGAAAATATTCAGAATAATCGTCGTAAAGTTATTGAACGTTTTAAACAGGCTGAAGAGATGAATGTAACTCAAGTAACGAACAATCCTCGTGATGAGAAATTTATGAAAGAGTTAGTCGATCTTATTATGAAAAATATATCACATGAAGATTTTGGCGTAACTGAAATCACTGCCGAATTGCACATTAGTCGTAGCCTTCTACATACTAAGCTGAAATCACTTACAGGATGTTCAATAACACAGTTCATGAGATCAATTAGAATGAAAGAAGCTCGTACACATTTACTTAATGGAATGAATGTTTCGGAAGTCTCTTATGCTGTGGGTATGTCGGACCCTAATTATTTTACAAAATGCTTTAAAAAGGAATTCGAAATAACTCCATCAGAATTTATAAAAAGAGTAACAGCTAAAGAGAATAATCAATAAAAAGTCTACAAATTATACCCCATTTCATATTCATATCATTAATATTTTGAATATGAAATGGGGTATTTCTATATATAGATATTACAATATATCAATTAATATATGTTGCAATAATCCTTATTTTCACTCCCATAATTCAATTCAAACTATGAATAACTATGCCTAATATATCAAAAGTACTATTAAAAGTTGATACCTAATTTAAGTACAATGTTATACTAACTTTTAACTACTTTATAAAGAGAGTATTCAGATACAACAAAAACTATAAGTAGTAATAGAATGATATTTTGAATTCCTTTAATAGAAAATAAATAAATTACCTGAAAGTATAATTAGTAAAAAGTGACTAGATATAAATTAAGATATTATAAACATGCATTTTAAAAGTATGTCCATAAAAAAGAGGGTGGCCTTTTGGGCCACCCTCTAAAGATATATTATTAATATCCATCATTTTGTACAATACCACTATTTCTAGAAATTTCATTGAAAGGTATAGGGAAAGCTTTCTTTCTTTCAGCCATAACACCTTGTTTTTGAACTGTAGCTGCTGGTTGTTTTGGAATATAAGTCTTCCACATATAATCATACATTAATGTGTTTTCATCATATTTCATTCTTATCAAGTCGAACCAACGTTTTTGTTCACCAACGAATTCAAGACCTCTTTCCATAAATACTAGCCATCTAAACTCATCTTTTGACAAAGTTCTACCAATATTATCAGTTTGAGTACTGCTTATATACTTAGGCCATTCTCTTTCAACGCCATTTGCTTTTCTAGCTCTTTCACGTACTTTATCAATAGCTGCACATGCATCTTCATATTCACCTAACTCATTAAGAGCTTCAGCTTTAATTAAATACATATCCGATAATCTCAAACGAGTTACATCATTACCATTTGTTCTATTATGGAGACCTTTTGGATCGATATACTTTTTAATATATCCCCAATTTTCCACTTTAGCTACTTCTGAAGATTGTCCAGCAGGATAACATGCTGTAATATCACCTAATACACCAGTGTTATTATTCTTAGCTTGGAATTTTCTCCAGAAAGATATCTCAATTCTATAATCTTTATAAATTAAATTGCTCTCATCAATAGAAGCATCCTTAGTAGGATCACTATAACCTAAGTTATCTTTATCATCTTGGAAGAATTGGATAAACCATTTTTGAACTCTATGAACGCCACCACCTTTACCATAAGGGTTACCACAAAGGAAACCACCACCTACAGCAACAGCATTTGGATTATATGTATGTGAAATACCTGTACCTAATGAAGCATCTGCAGTAGCATCAGCATCAGCAAAGAATGCTATGCTAAAGATATGCTCTTTTTGAGCCTCATTTTCAGTATTTATATCCCATAATTTAGAATAATCCTGTACTAAACTATAAGCATTTGAAGATATAACTTCATCAGCATGTTCTATAGCTTCAGCCCAATTACCTAATGTCAAGTTAACTTCAGCTAAAAAGGCATGTGCAGCACCATTTGTTACTCTACCTGCTATATAACCGGCATCAGTCTTCTTTGGCAAACGTGTAGTACCATCCTCATTATAACCTGCTGCATATGTAAAGTCTCTAAGTATCTGTGCATAAACAGAATCTTTAGGTTGTTGAGCATTATAAGCATTACCTAGACCTGTAGCAGGTTTAGTAATAACTGGAATACCATTGTGGAAACCATAAAGTCTCTGTAAGTCATAATGGAATAAACCTCTTAGGAAATGAGCTTCAGCCAAGATTCTATTTTTGTTATTCTCATCAGCAAACTCAATTCCAGGAACACGTGCAATTATTTCATTTGCATTATTTACACCTTGATAAATGCGTACCCAGAAATTAGTACAAGGAGCTGAATTTGAGCTATGAGTATTATTAGAAACTGTAGCAGGAACAGCAGTACCTGTTGAGAACATTGCATCCTCGTAAGTTGAAAGAATCAAAGGCCAATTAGCTTTATGATACATGAAATCGGTAAGACATGCATATGTACCATTAAGAGCGGTTTGAGCATGTTCTTCATTCTTGAAAAAAGTAGTTTCTTTTTCAACACGGTCAAGAATTTCCACTTCTAAACATCCTGTTAACAGCAATGATAAGAAGAAATATATATATTTATTCAATTTCATATTGTTATATTTTTAGAATTTTACATTTAAACCAAAAGAATAAGTTCTACTAGAAGGATAAGCAGCATAATCTACATTTGGTGATAAAGCATCTCTACTGATACTTACCTCAGGATCATAACCAGAGTAATTAGTAATAGTGAATAAATTAGTTGCAGTAGCAAATAACTTAAGTGAATTGATCCATTTTACCTTCTTCATATTGAACTGATATGACAATGTTACATTCTTCATTCTGAAATATGTACCATCTTCCAATAAGAAAGTAGAGAAACGTTTATTGAAATATGAATCTCTCTTCGAACCATCGACTACAGGATAGAAGTTACTAGTTCCTTCACCTTGCCAGCGACCTTCCCAAGCTTCTTTACGAATGTTATTATTAGTATCAGTATATGAATCCAAGAAGTATCTATTTAAGTTGGCAATATCACCACCTACTCTTCCTGTAAATACCATTGACAAAGAGAAACCTTTGTATGATAAATCAGTATTGATACCATAATTGAATTTTGCTTCTGGTGAACCAATGATAGTCATATCAGCAGTTGTAATTTTACCATCAGGTACACCATCAGGACCACTAATATCTTTATATTTAAGAGTACCAGGTTGTGCTACCGGATTATCAACTGGTGCTTCTGCTACTTCAGCTGCATTTTGATAAACACCATCAACTACATATCCATAGAAAGAACCTACAGGATAACCAACTTTAGTCAAGTGAATTGATTGGTTAAATGCACTACCACCTGCCAAATAAACTGTACCTAACATTTCAGTTCCTTCTAGATTATCTATATTATTTCTATTCAAATATATATTTCCTGACAATGTCCATTTAAACTTACCTGTAAGGATGTCAGCACCTGCTTCAAATTCAAAACCTTTATTTGTCATGCTACCTGCATTATATGCAATAGTATTATAACCTGAAGATGGTGGAAGACCAAGGTTCAACAACATATTAGTTGTTTTTCTTTGATAAACATCTGCTGTTATTCTAAATCTATTTTGGAAGAAACCTAAATCAAGACCGATATTATAAGTTTTTGTCTGTTCCCAACCTAATTCAGAATTTGACAACTTACTATTTATAACACCATGTACAACTTCTCCATTCAAATAAGCTCTATTATAAGCCATCATTGCAAAAGGAGCAGCAAATCCGATATTTTGGTTACCTGTTGAACCATAGCTTAAACGTAATTTAATATTTGAAATATTTTCATATTTCTTAAGGAAGTTTTCCTGATTAATACGCCATGCAACGGCTAAAGAAGGGAAGAAATTCCATTGATTACCTTTTGCAAGAAGAGAAGAACCATCATAACGTCCTGTTGCAGTAATGATATACTTATCAAATAAAGAATAATTTACTCTACCCAAGAACGAAGACATCTTAGTTCTAATAATAGAACTTTCCTTAGCAACAGTATTTGTAGCAACACCAATTGAATGATAAAGCAAATCATTATTTACGAATCCACCAGCTTGAACTTGTAAAGTTTTATTTTGTCTATCTTCGTGAGTATAACCTACAACAGCATCAATTCGATGGTTTTTACCAAAAGTTTTGTTATAATTCAAAGTCGATTCAAGAACAATATTTTGTCTCTGATTCTCTGCTCTAAATGCAGAACCTCCGTATTGATTACCAGCATTTGTACCAATTGGAAGATAATTTGATCTTGAACCTAATACAGCATTGTAACTTCCAGCTCCTTTAAGTGAAAAGCCTGATCCAATATTATATGTCAAAGAACCATTCAACATAATAAATCTTTGTTGTAACACATCCTTATACTCTGTAGCCATAGAATAAGGGTTATCAGCTGGAACGTATTCAATATCCTCATCTTCATATAGTTTATCACCAGGCATATATACAGGTGGTGTTGTCAATATACGTCTAACCATCTGAACCATACTAGAAGCCTGAGAGTGTGAAGTTTGCTTTTGATCAGATTGAGTAAAGCTTGAATTAACTTGTAATAATAACTTCTTTGAAAGTTCTGACTTAAGATTAATTCTGAAAGAATATCTATCAAGACCTGTATTCTTTATAATACCTTGTTGATTAGTATAACCGGCTGTAACATTAAATTGTGTAGAAGCATTTCCACCACTAACACCTATTTGATGATCCTGAGAAATTGCAGTTTCATACATCAAATCCTGCCAATCAGTAGAATACAATTTGTATCTTTCCAAAGTTTCCCAATCATTTCTTTCTGCTCTATTAGTTGTAACTATTAAGTTTCCTTGTGCATCGAAACCATCCCAAGTTCTATCTAACTCATTTTGATATAATCCATATTCATATGCATTCAACAGATTATATTTTTTTGCAACATTAGCAACATCAAGACGGAAGTTATAATTTACTCTTGCTTTTCCTGAATTACCTTGTTTTGTAGTGATAATGATGACACCATTTGTAGCACGAGAACCATAGATAGCTGTTGCAGAAGCATCTTTTAATACCTGAATAGACTCAATATCATTTGGATTAATAGAAGCCAAAGGGTTCATTGTAGGTTGTTGTTTTAAATCAGCAATACCTCCATCTACTGTAGCAGTAACAGCTTCAATTGGGAAACCATCGACAACATACAAAGGAGATGTATTTTGACCCAATGTAGAGATACCACGAATTTGGACGCTCATTTCACCACCAGGAGCACCATTATTTGCAGTGATATTAACACCCGAAATACGTCCTTGTAAGAATTGGTCAGCAGTTGTAATAGGCATAGTTTCTGCATTATCTTTCATCGCAACAGCTGATACAGCTCCTGACAAGTCAGATTTTCTTACTGCACCATAGCCAATAACAACAACTTCATCAAGGTCTTCACTATCCTCTTTCATTGTTATAAGCATTTCTTTACCTCTTACAGCAGGGATAGTAACTGTTGCATAACCGATATAAGAAACTTGTAAAATTGCTTTATTCTTTACATTAAGTTGAAATTTACCATCAAAATCTGTTATAGTACCATTATTAGTACCACGTTCTTGAACAGTAGCTCCAATAATAGGTTCGTTTGCTTCATCGACAACTATACCCTTAATTAAATTTTGGGCTAGTAATGGCATTTGAAAAAACAGAACACTTATCAATGCTACGATAAGCCTGTTTGTTAAATTATTCTTAATTGTATTTTCCATAAATTGTGTATAAAATTTATATTTAACCTTATTATTATAGAATTTTGTCGGTTTAGTAGTTCTCTATTTTTATTTTGGTATTAGTTGAATACTTATTATTCCATGCTTAATTATGATTAAGAACTATCTTTCAATTGATGCAAATAAAGTTGACTCATTGCTATATTAGCATTTGCCTTCCTATAATCTATCTCGTCATAAAAACGAGATAGGTTGATTGAATCAAAAGCTAAATTACTTTTCAATAATTTCATGTTTCTCATAATAGTACTAAATCAGGAAAATATATTAACAAAAATATCCCTTATGAGAATATTGAATAAGTAATATTTTTTAAAATTTTAGCAATATTGTTTTATTTAATCATCATTGTAAGAAATATGACTCAACTGGTGTATACCACTTACCGATTTCGAATTCATCAAGTTCTGTGTCAATACCAATTTTTGCAGCTTTATCAAAATATTCACTTACCATTGAGCTCAAAACGTAAGGATATTGCAAAGAAACATCACTCATTTCAGTTGGAGTAGCAGTCATATCATACAATCTCCATTTTTCTTCTTTAAACTCTTGAACGATTTTCCACTTACCTTTCCTGTACATTTTATTACCTTCATGCTCTACTACTATAGGCCTTTCGTTACTTATACTTTTACCTTCCAATAATGGTAAAAATGATTGACCTTCCATAGCAGGAATAGTTTGATTATTATACCTTGAAGGATATTCAAGATCTAACAAATCAACTATCGATGGCATAATATCGATAACATGTCCATAATAATCTTTATTAATAGTACCACGAACACTTTTACTCATTCGACTAGGGAAATGAATGATGAAAGGAGTACAACATCCACCCTCGTGTGCATGATGTTTGTATAGGAAATAAGGAGTATTAGTTACATCCGCCCAAGATCCTCCTAAATAAACAATACTATTTACAGAGCCTGGATCAGAGCCCTCAAAACGACCTTCCATTTTAGGTTCTGCATTACCTCCATTATCAGATAAAAGTATTATCATAGTATTATTTAAAATATTTTTCTGCTCCAAATAAGATATAATTCTACCTATCTGCTGGTCCATAACATCAATTATTGACGCATAAATAGCCATTTGATAATCATATCTTGTCTTTGTAGTGTTATTCAAAGATGACCATTTAGGAGAAAGAGGGTTCAATGGAGTAAGTTGTTGATCAGATTCAAACAAGCCTAAAGTTTTTTGCTTATTAAATCTTTTTTTCCTTACTGCTTCCCATCCTTCCATATATCTCCCTTTGTATTTGGTTTTTATATCAGCAGGAGCCTGTAATGGGAAATGTGCTGCATTATATGCCAAATACCAGAAGAAAGGCTTATCTTGTTGAAGAGCTTTATCAATATAATTTAGCCCGGCAGTAGTCATTAATTCAGTAGAATACCAATTTGTACTAGGAAGCCTACTATCTGTTAAACTAATAGCTTTATCGTTTAAGTTTAATGCTCCTTCAGGATCATTATAGAAATAATATCCTCCCTTACTAAAATCAAGGCTCTCATTGAAACCACGTCTAATCGGTGTACAACCTTTATCAGCACCAATATGCCATTTACCTGTCATTATATTTAAGTATCCCTTCTGCTCAAGTAGTTCGGGAATAAAAACGTTTTTAGTATTTACCCAACCCTGATAATTTGGAATATTTGGGAAACGTTTTAATGAACCATAACCTACTTGATGAGGATATAAACCTGTCAATAATGAAGCACGTGTAGGTGCACTACGAGCTTGATTATAAAAAGTTCTTAAGCGTAGACCATTGTTAGCCAGCCTATCAATATTAGGTGTTTCTATTTCGGAGCCATAACAACCTAAGTCTGAATATCCAACATCATCCATCAATATTACGATAATATTAGGGGGACCAGTTGGTGTAGGTGTAGGTGTATCTACTCCAGGATCTGGTTCAGGAGTTGGTGGATTTGGAGTGTCTTGTGATTTAGCCCCATCACTGCATGATAAACATAATGATGCTAATAGCAACAAACTATTTTTATTATACATAAGCTACAGTTTTAATTTTTTTTATATTGTTCAACAGGAGCATACCAATCCCAAACTTTAAATTTTATTTCATGCTCAATTCCAATTCTATTTGCAAATTTGTAATACTCTTTAACCATATCTTCGAGTCTTTGAGTCTCTTTGCTTGCCAAATTGAACATTTCAGTTGGGTCTTTTTCTAGATTATAAAGCATCCACTTCTTTTCGCCGTATTCTTGAACAATTTTCCAATTGCCTTTTCTATACATTTTGTTTCCTTCATGTTCTACTACGATAGCAGATTTTCTATCAATTTTTTCTCCTTTTAAGATAGGCAACAAAGAAGTACCTTCCATTGGAGGAACAACATGTCCATCTCTTTGAGTTGGATATTCAGCACCTGTCAATTCAACCATGGTAGTCATGATATCAACAATATGTCCATAATTATCCTTTTGAATAGTTCCGTTTAAACTTTTATCTATTCCATTAGGATATGAAATAATAAATGGAGTATTACAACCACCTTCATGAGCATGGTGTTTATAAAGGAAGAATGGAGTATTTGCTACATCAGCCCAAGCTGCTCCTAGGAAAACTGTACTTGCTGCATTACCAGGATTTTTTCCTTGGAAAATACCTTGTATGTTTGGCTCACCATTTCCACCATTGTCCGAGAGCAAAATAATCATAGTATTATCAAGTACACCTTTCTTTTTAAGTTGGTTAACCACTCTACCAATACTTCTATCTACCTCTTCAATAGTAGCAGCATAAATAGCCATTTGTAAATCATATTTTTCCTTTTCTTCTTGTGATAAAGAATCCCAATTAGGAACTTTTGGATTACGAGGAGTTAAAGGAGTATCTTTATCAAACAGGCCTAATTGTATCTGCTTTTCAAATCTTCTATTTCTAACTTTTTCCCAACCTTCCAAATATCTTCCTCTATATTTTTCAATAGTTTTCTTAGGAGCTTGTAAAGGAAAATGAGCACCATTATGTGCTAAATACCAGAAGAAAGGTTTATTTGCAGCAATAGCTTCATCAACAAATTGAAGACCATAAGTTGTCCATAAATGTGTTGAGTACCATTGTTTTGGTAATGAAGGATCATCAAAATCTAAAGCCTTATCATTCAAGAATAGATTATTCTTATGGGTAGGTTTTTTGTTATTTTGCAATCTTCTATCTGAAGAGAAATAATATCCACCAAATGGAGCATACATTGATCTTTGGAAACCTCTTTGTGAAGGTATTGGTCCATTAAACTGCGCTAGATGCCACTTACCGGTAACAAATGTGAAGTAACCTGCAGATTGAAGCACTTCAGGAATAAAGACATTGTTTTCACGAGGAGAACCATGATAAGCAGGGTAACCAGGCTGTTGACCTAGACAACCATTACCAACTTGATGAGGATATAATCCTGTCATTAATGAAGCACGAGTAGGAGCACTTCTTGCCTGATTATAGAAATGGCGCAATCGGATACCATTTTGAGCCAACTTGTCAATATTAGGAGTCTCAATTTCTGAGCCATAACAACCAAAATCAGAATAACCGACATCGTCTAAAAGAATTAAGACGATATTAGGCTTTTGTTGAGAAAAAACTGGTAATGTGCAAGACATACCAATTAAAGATATACAAAGTTTATTCATAGTATTTTTTATTTTATATAGATTTTTAACCAAGTGTCAATACTACTTTCTACAGTATTTGTAACTGATTCAGTCAAGATATTTCCATTAACAGAGTCAAAGGTTTTTACATTTATAGCTAAAGTATTTTTAATATTTAAATTTTCAAAATATGAATAAGGAATTAAACATTCAAAAGCCACTTCATTGCTAGAATCACTAGCTCTTTTGCTATTAAATTCATTTGGAAGACTTTCGCTACGGCCTAATGTTATATTTCCATCCAATGGAACAGAAATAGTTTTTTTTATAGAGCCATCTGTTGAAGATAAAGTGATTTCAAATCCATCTTTTAACTCTCCCGTATTTGAATGTTCTACATTAGTATTGCCACACATTTTAAAACCTAAGTATAAATTTTCGCCGGATTTACATACATAACCATATAG
>JAEZKJ010000057.1 GCA_023415545.1 Bacteroidota bacterium | reverse complement strand
AAATGACCAATGCAGCTGAAGGAGCACCTAAAGAAGATGGATTCGAAAAAACAAACATTCCTATAAGAGCAAATCATATTACTAAAATTGAAGGCCATTTCACTTCTATATCTAAAAATCTATTTATTGTTGAATGTGGAGATGATTGGAATACAACAAGTAATAATATTGTTTTTACTGAATATGATGAATAAGTAGAATAGATAATAAAATACAATATTGGTGTAGTATATTTGTTGTATACTACACCAATATTGTATATCAGAGTAGAAGCTGACTGAATTATTCCTTTTTATGTAAACTTTTTAGTTCGAAGGCTAAAAGAATACGGAAGAAACCTATAATAAGGAAAACGATTGCCATAATATAGAGTATTGAGATAGCGCCAAATCCGGGTTGCCAAATAATAGCTAGTGAGCATAATATAGCAAGAATTCCAAAAGCCATATACCATCCCCAATCTTTTGTACCAAATCTTCGCAAATCGGTTGAATATCCACAGATAGTAAAACCTCTAAATAGAAGCCAAAAAGCTACAATCAATGGTATAAGTTCCATACTTACTAATGGATAAAATACCAGATACAACCCAATCAATAGATCAATAATTCCGGTAGCTAAATACCATCCCCAACTGTTTACCACCTTCTTATTACTTAAAGAGAACATAATCTCAAAAATTCCAGTTACAAGAATTCCTATACTAAATATTACACTTAAAGCAATATAACTACTTAAAGGTGCAAATATTAGTAATAAACCAATTGCTATATATAGTATCCCTAATATTAAAGAGAACCACCAGTTTTTAACAGGTGTTACTATTTTTTCTGTTATTTCCATCATTATATAAAAGTTTTAGGTTATTATTTTACATTATAACACTACTATTAAAAAAATGTTTTTCAATAATCCTAAAAAGCATTTAAAAGGAATATTCGCTGTTTATCTTCTTACTTATTATTTATAATTTTGCGTGAGCAAATAAATACAAATCAGAATAAAACAAGGATGAAAACTAATAAAATTCCATCTCCTCTTATCTCTTTAATACCTATTGTAGTTTTAATAATTCTACTAATTTTCTCGGTTACAACTTTTGGCAGTGACTCACTCTCGGGAGGCAGTCAAGTATCATTATTAATAGCATCGTCTGTAGCAATATCTATATCTATGCTATTCTATAACATTAGTTGGAAAGATTTTGAGATTGCAATAACTAACAACATATCGGGTATCAGCACAGCTCTTGTAATTCTTTTGATTATTGGAGCTTTGTCGGGAACATGGATGATCAGTGGGGTAGTGCCTACTTTGATATATTATGGTATTGAGATAATTCATCCAAGGTTTTTCCTTGTCTCAACATGTGTTATTTGCGCACTGATATCTGTAATGACAGGTAGTTCGTGGACCACTATAGCAACAATAGGTATAGCTTTATTGGGTATTGGTAAAGCCCAAGGTTTCCATGAAGGGTGGATTGCCGGAGCAATTATATCGGGAGCATATTTTGGCGATAAAGTATCTCCACTTTCGGATACTACAGTATTAGCATCATCTGTTACCAATACGCCTCTGTTTACTCATATTCGCTTTTTAATGATAACAACAGTACCATCATTTATAATATCACTTATTATTTTTGCAATTGCCGGTATTTCATATGATGTAACTAATACATCACATATAATAGAGTTTCAACAGGTTCTATCTTCAAAATTTAATATATCATTTTGGCTCCTTTTGGTTCCTGTTATAACAGGTATAATGATTTCAAAGAAAGTTCCATCATTAATTACTCTCTTTCTATCTACAGCCTTAGCCGTTATTTTTGCTATAATTTTCCAACCACATTTAATTTTCGAATTGACCGGCACAAATGTAACAGGTATTCAAGCGCTTTATAAAGGAGCTTTTCAAATGATTTATGGTTCTACATCACTTGATGCCGGAAATAATGAAGTTAATAGTCTTATTGCAACACGAGGAATGGCGGGTATGATGAGTACAATATGGTTAATAATATGTGCTATGTGTTTTGGTGGAGCAATGACGGCAAGTGGAATGTTAGGAAGTTTAACTTCTACTTTAGTTCGTTTCACCAAAAAAAGATTTGGTATAGTCACATCTTCAGTGGTATCGGGTCTTCTACTGAATGTAACTACAGCCGATCAATATATGTCGATTATTCTTCTAGGCAACATGTTTAAAGATATATATAAAAAGAATGGTTTCGAGAGTCGTCTGCTAAGTCGTACAGCCGAAGATGCGATAACTGTTACTTCTCCATTAATTCCATGGAATACCTGTGGTATGACACAATCGACCATATTGAATGTACCTACTATTGTTTATCTTCCATATTCGTTTTTCAATATTTTAAGTCCTTTAATGAGTATTTTCATATCAATCATTGGATATAAGATATTCGTTCGAAAGGATTCTTTAGAAGAGCAGTTTGATATAGATAAAGAACAATATGAGACAGAAAATTCACATTGAGAAACATATCTTAGATAAGGTTGGTTAAACATAATTACCTATTCTTAAAAACCGGTATTTGTAATGTATAATATTATAGGCTATGAAGTTACCAAACATAGACTCCATAGCCATTTATAACTTCTTTTCGCAAATTATATAATGATATTGAAAAGGTATTAAATTTAATTGAAGAAAAATTTCCATAATATGATATCAAAATTCTTTTTTAATAGATTTTTTACCTAATTTTGTGGTCAAATTTAAAAATCATTTTTATAACCTAATATGGCAAATGTAATTAAATTACGTAAAGGCCTTGACATCAACCTGAAAGGTAAACCTTCACAGGAGATTATAGAAGTAAAACAGCCAGAAATCTATGCATTGATTCCTGATGACTTTTACGGAGTAACTCCTAAAGTTGTGGTTAAAGAACAGGAATATGTTATGGCCGGGGGAGCTCTCTTTGTTGACAAGAATAACCCCGAAATTAAATTCGTTTCTCCCGTAAGTGGTGTAGTAACTTGCATTGAGCGTGGAGAGAGAAGAAAAGTTTTGAGTATCTCTGTAGCTGCGGCAGCTGAGCAAGACTTTGAGGAATTCGGTAAAAAAGATCTGTCGAAGATGACTGGAGAAGAGGTTAAGTCTACACTTTTGGAGGCTGGTCTATTCTCTTTTTTCGTTCAACGTCCATACGCTGTGATAGCAGATCCTAAATCCGAGCCAAAAGGTATTTTCATCTCAGCTTTCGATAAGAATCCTCTAGCTCCAAATTTTGAGTATGTTCTTCAAGGACAAGAGTATGACTTTCAAACAGGTCTTGATGCTCTATCTAAAATAGCTAAGACATATCTTAACGTTTGCGTTTGCCAAAAGAGTAAAGCTCTTACAGAAGCAAAGAATGTTACTATCACAACTTTTGAAGGACCAAATCCTGCAGGAAACGTAGGTGTACAAATTAATCACATCAGCCCTATAAATAAGGGTGAGGTTGTTTGGACACTTGGTGCAGAAGAGGTAATTTTCATTGGTAGATTATTCAATACAGGCCGTGTAGATCTTACTCGTACCATTGCCCTTACCGGTTCAGAGGTTAAAAAAGCTGCATACTGCAAACTTAAAGTTGGAGCTTTATTGACTGATCTATTTACTGCAAATGTAGATAGCTCAAAACCTGTTCGTTATATCAATGGTAATGTTCTTACAGGTAAACAGACAAAACAGAATGGTTTCTTAGGTGCCCACACAACATCACTTACAGTTATTCCTGAGGGTGATAGTGTACATGAGTTCCTTGGTTTTGTTATGCCACGTTTTAATCAATTTAGTGCAAGCCATAGCTACTTTAGCTGGTTATTTCCTAAAAAAGAGTATACTCTTGATTCACGTGTTAAGGGAGGTGAAAGACATATGATTATGTCGGGTGAATATGATAAGGTTTTCCCTATGGATATATACCCTGAATACCTCATCAAAGCTATTATTGCCGGTGATATTGACAAGATGGAAGCTCTTGGTATATATGAGGTAGCTCCAGAAGATTTTGCTCTTTGTGAGTTTGTTGACTCATCAAAGTTGGAATTACAGCGTATAGTACGTCAAGGTCTTGACATGCTTCGTAAAGAAATGTGCTAATAAAAAACTAATATAATTAATGAAAGCGTTAAGAAATTATCTCGACAAGATAAAGCCAAACTTTGAAGAGGGTGGCAAACTCCACGCTTTTCACTCTGTATTTGATGGATTTGAAACATTCCTATTCACTCCAAATACAACGTCGAAAACAGGAGTTCATATTCATGATGCTATAGATAGTAAACGTATCATGACGATGGTAGTTATTGCGTTGATGCCAGCACTTTTGTTTGGTATGTTCAACGTAGGTTACCAGCATTTTCTTGCAATTGGTCAGGAAGCAGGATTCTTTGAGAAATTCCTCTATGGTTTCCTTGCCGTATTGCCTAAAATAGTAGTTTCATATGTAGTAGGTCTGGGCATTGAGTTCGTGGTAGCTCAATGGAAAAAGGAGGAGATTCAGGAAGGTTTCCTAGTATCAGGTCTTCTTATCCCAATGATCGTTCCTGTAGAGTGTCCACTTTGGATTCTTGCTATCGCTGTTGCTTTCGCTGTAATTTTTGCGAAAGAGGTGTTCGGTGGTACAGGTATGAACGTATTCAATCCTGCTCTTGTAACTCGTGCATTCCTTTTCTTTGCATATCCAACTCAGATGTCAGGTGACACAGTATGGGTAAGCACAAAAAGTATTTTAGGAATCGGTGGTGGTCAACTTGTTGATGGCTACACAGGAGCAACATTACTTGGTCAAGCTGCTACTTCTGTAGGTAATACAGAATTAATAAATGTAAATGGTACTCAAACATCTCTATGGGATATGGTTGCCGGTTTTATTCCAGGTTCAATTGGTGAAACTAGTGTAATTGCAATTGCTATTGGTGCAGTGCTACTTTTGTGGACACGTGTTGCAAGTTGGAGAACTATGGGTTCTGTATTCGTTGGTGGTATTGTAATGGCTTTGATATTCAATAATTTCGGTTCTGAGTCAAATGCTATGGCTATGCTTCCTTGGTACGAACATCTTGCACTAGGTGGTTTCTGCTTTGGTGCTGTATTTATGGCTACTGACCCTGTAACATCAGCTCGTACAGAGATTGGTAAATATATTTATGGTTTCTTGATTGGTGCAATGTGTATCATCATACGTGTATTAAATCCAGGTTATCCTGAAGGAATGATGCTAGCTATATTGTTGATGAACGTATTTGCTCCTCTATTCGACTACATCGTAGTTCAGAGAAACATTACAGCTCGTGCTAACAGATTAAAAACAAACAACTAATTAAATCGGAACATTATGAATACAAATAGTAATGGATATACCATCGCTTATGCTTCGATAATGGTTGTTATCGTTGCATTCTTGTTGGCTTTCGTCTCTTCATCATTAAAAGAGATACAAAACAAGAACGTTGAAATGGATACTAAAAAGCAAATTCTCGCAGCTATCCATGTAACTGGTGTTAAAGATGTTGACAAAGCATTTACAAAATATGATGTTAAAGACATGTTGATGGAAGCTAATGGTTCATTAGTTCCTTATACAGGTTCTTTCAATACATCATACAAAGGAGAAATTGCTGAAAATCGCTTGCATGTTTTTGAATGTAAAGTTGATGGCGCAACAAAATATGTAATTCCTGTTTATGGTGCAGGTCTTTGGGGTCCAATTTGGGGATATATCGCATTGAATGATGATAAAAACACAGTTTATGGTGTTTACTTCAATCATGCCGGTGAAACTCCAGGTCTTGGAGCTGAAATCACTACTCCAAAATTCCAGACTCAATTTGATAACAAAAAGGTTTTGGAAGATGGCAATGTTGCTTTGACTGTAGTAAAACCAGGTAAAGGTGAAAACCCAGAGTATGATGTCGATGGTATCTCAGGCGGTACAATCACTTCACAAGGTGTAGACAAAATGTTGAAAACTTGTTTGGGTGCATACAATGCTTTTTTAACTAAATAAAATGAGGAGGTAATAGAATATGAGCGAATTATTTTCTAAAAAGAATAGAGAAGTACTATTGACTCCGCTAGGTTTGAACAACCCTGTAACAGTGCAGGTATTGGGTATCTGTTCAGCTTTGGCTGTAACAGCTCAATTAGAACCAGCTATTGTAATGGGTCTTTCTGTAACTATTATTACAGCCTTCTCAAACTTCGTTATTTCATTGTTACGTAATACTATCCCTAACCGTATACGTATCATTGTTCAGTTGGTTGTAGTTGCTGCTTTAGTTACTATAGTAAGTGAAATATTGAAAGCTTTTGCTTACGATGTAAGTGTACAGCTTTCTGTATATATTGGTTTGATTATTACAAACTGTATCTTGATGGGTCGTTTAGAAGCATTTGCTATGATGAATGCCCCTTGGGAGTCATTCCTCGATGGTATAGGTAATGGTCTTGGTTATGCTAAGATTTTAGTTATCGTGGCTTTCTTCCGCGAATTGTTTGGTTCTGGTTCTTTATTTGGCTTCAAGGTTATCCCAAATGCTCTTTATGAGATGGGTTACTTGAACAACGGTTTGATGTTGATGCCTCCTGCTGCTTTGATCATTGTAGCTTGTATCATATGGTACCAACGTGCTAAACATAAAGAACTTCAGGAAAGTAGTAATTAATCCCAGTAAAACGAATAGAATATGGAATATTTAAGTTTGTTTGTAAAGTCCATCTTTGTGGACAATATGATTTTCGCATACTTCCTGGGAATGTGTTCATACCTAGCTGTATCGAAAAATGTTAAGACAGCGTTAGGACTAGGTGCTGCAGTTACTTTCGTTTTGGTTGTAACTCTTCCTGTTAACTACCTTCTTGAGAACTATGTACTAAAAGCAAATGCAATTGTTGAGGGTGTTGACTTAAGTTTCTTAAGCTTTATTCTTTTCATTGCAGTAATTGCCGGTATCGTTCAGTTAGTTGAGATGGCTGTTGAAAAGTTCAGCCCTGCATTATATGCCCAATTAGGTATATTCCTTCCATTGATCGCAGTAAACTGTGCTATCATGGGTGGTTCATTGTTTATGCAACAACGTCACTTCATCAATTTAGGTGAAGCAACAACTTATGCATTAGGCTCAGGTATTGGTTGGTTATTAGCTATTGTTGGTCTTGCTGCTATCCGTGAAAAATTATCTTATTCAGATGTTCCAGCTCCATTAAAAGGACTTGGTATAACATTTATTACAGTAGGACTTATGGCAATGGCATTTATGTGTTTCTCTGGTTTGAAAATATAATAAAGAAAGGAATAAACAATGGATACAAATTTAATATTAGCGAGCATTGGAGTATTCCTTGGGATCATCCTTATGCTTGTTATCCTTTTGCTTGTTGCAAAGAGATTCTTAACTCCTAGTGGCACAGTAAAAGTTACAATCAACGATAAAGAGACATTAGAAGTAGAACAAGGCTCAACACTTTTGAATACGCTTTCTGTTAATGGTATTTATTTATCATCAGCTTGTGGTGGTAAAGGTTCTTGCGGTCAGTGCAAATGTCAAGTTGTAGAGGGTGGTGGTGATATTCTTCCATCTGAAAAAGGACATTTCACACGTAAACAACAGCAAGATAACTGGAGACTTGGTTGCCAGGTTAAGGTTAAAAACGACATGAGCGTTAAGGTTGATGAATCTGTTCTTGGTGTAAAAGAGTGGGAGTGTGAAGTTATCAGCAACAAGAACGTTGCTACTTTCATCAAGGAATTTATTGTTGCTCTTCCTAAAGGTGAGCACATGGATTTCATCCCAGGTTCATACGCACAGATCAAGATACCTAAATTCGAAATGGATTATGATAAGGATATCGACAAGAGCCTTATAGGTGATGCATATCTTCCTGCATGGGAGCAATTTGGTCTTCTTGGTTTGAAATGTAAAAATACTGAAGAGACAATTCGTGCTTACTCTATGGCTAACTATCCTGCAGAAGGTGATAGAATCATGCTTACAGTACGTATTGCTACTCCTCCATTTAAACCAAAAGAACAAGGTCCAGGCTTTATGGATGTAATGCCAGGTATTGCTTCATCATACATCTTTACACTTAAACCAGGTGATAAAGTAACTATGAGTGGTCCTTACGGAGACTTCCACCCAATATTCAACTCGAAGAAAGAGATGATGTGGATTGGTGGTGGTGCAGGTATGGCTCCTCTTCGCGCTCAAATTATGCATATGACTAAAACATTGCATACTACTGATCGTGAAATGCATTACTTCTATGGTGCACGTGCATTGAATGAGGTATTCTATCTACAGGACTTCTTGGATATCGAAAAAGAGTTCCCTAACTTCCACTTCCATCTAGCGCTTGACCGTCCGGATCCAGCAGCTGATGCAGCAGGAGTTAAGTATACTCCAGGATTCGTTCACAATGTTATTTATGAAACATATTTGAAGAATCACGAGGCTCCAGAAGATATTGAATACTACATGTGTGGTCCTGGTCCAATGTCAAAGGCAGTACAAAATATGCTAGATTCTTTAGGAGTAGAACCAAGTTCTATAATGTTTGACAATTTTGGGGCTTAATTCTAATTAAAAGAATTTGACAATAATCATAAGCGGTAACATTCTTTTGAGAGTGTTACCGCTTTCTTTTTTATAACTATTATAATTACAATTGTTCTCCACATGTTTGAAACCTTTTGTTGTTAATTTCTACTTTAACCTTGATATAATAGCTATTATGACATATTTCTTACGCTTCTTGACAGATTAGTATACCCTATATTTTGTTTCATAATTCTATCTTTACCAAAATAATTTTATATGAATTAAATAATTCAAAATATTAACTTACTGAATAATTATGAAGCGACTATTATTAGTTCTGATTGCATTGTGTTCGTTAACAATGTATGCCGGAGGTAAACCAGGCAAGTTTGAAGTTGGCAAGAACACATTCCTACTAAATGGTGAGCCATTTATTATTAAGGCAGCTGAAGTACATTATCCACGTATTCCTAAAGAATATTGGGAACATCGTATCAAGATGTGTAAAGCGTTGGGTATGAACTCACTTTGTCTATATGTTTTCTGGAATCTTCATGAACAGACACCAGGTAAATTTGATTTCAAAGGCAACAACGATATTGCCGCATTTTGTAAGTTAGCTCAAAAAGAGGGTCTTTATGTTATTGTTCGTCCAGGTCCATACGTTTGTGCCGAGTGGGAGATGGGTGGACTTCCTTGGTGGTTGTTAAAGAAAGATGATGTACAATTACGTAGTCTCGATTCATACTATATGGAGAGAGTAAAAATCTTCATGAATGCTGTAGCCAATGAACTTGCTCCACTTCAAATAACTAATGGTGGAAACATTATTATGGTACAGGTCGAAAATGAGTTTGGTTCGTATGGTACTGATAAGCCATATGTATCGGCTATTCGTGACATCGTAAGAGAATCAGGATTTAATAAAGTTCCTCTTTTCCAATGTGATTGGGCATCTAACTTTTTAAATAATGGTCTTGATGATTTAGTTTGGACAGTTAACTTTGGTACAGGTGCTAATATTGAGAGACAGTTCCAAAAGTTGAAAGAAGTTCGTCCGGAATCACCACTTATGTGTAGTGAGTTTTGGAGTGGATGGTTTGACCATTGGGGAAGAAAACATGAAACTCGTGAAGGAAAAGTCATGGTTGAAGGTCTAAAAGAGATGTTGGAACGTAATATCTCATTTAGTTTATATATGACTCATGGAGGTACTACTTTTGGATGGTGGGGAGGTGCAAATAACCCTGCTTATTCAGCTATGTGTAGTTCATACGATTATGATGCTCCTATTAGTGAAGCCGGTTGGACAACTCCAAAATTTTTCGAGTTACGTGAGATGATGAAAGGATTCATGAAACCTGGAGAAGAGATGGCGGAAATACCTCAAGCTATTCCAGTGATCTCTATTCCTAAATTCTCAATTAACAAAATTGCTCCAATGATTGAAAATCTTCCTAAACCAATTATTTCTGAAAATACTCAATCGGTAGAGAAATTCGATCAAGGCTGGGGTTCCGTCATGTATAGAACAACATTTACTAAAGATGTAAAAGCCGGTACTATACTTAAAATTACTGAGCAACATGACTGGACGCAAGTTTTTGTTGATGGAAAACTTATTGCTCGTCTTGATAGACGTAAAGGTCAACATGAAACTGTTTTACCTGATATTAAGAGTGGTAGCCGTTTAGATATTCTAGTTGAAATTATGGGTCGTGTTAACTTTGATAAATCTATCCATGATAGAAAAGGCATCACTGAAAAGGTAGAACTTATTGATGCTAATTCATCAGAAACATTGAAGAACTGGAAAATTTTTAGTTTCCCACTTGATAATAAATTTGTGAAGAGCAAAAAGTTTATAGACTTCAATTCACAGGCTTATGCTCAATTGAAGAAAAATGACCAATCCATTCCTGCATATTATAAAGGTACATTTACTATAGATAAAGTTGGTGATACATTTTTAAATATGGAAACTTGGGGCAAGGGGCTTGTGTGGGTAAATGGTCATTGCTTAGGACGTTTCTGGGAAATAGGTCCTCAACAAACACTGTTTATGCCGGGATGTTGGTTGAAGAGAGGTGAAAATGAAATAGTTGTTCTCGATATACTTGGTCCTAAAGAGAGGGTTATAGAAGGTTTAGAAAAACCTATTCTAGATAAGTTGACAGTTTCTGTTCCTCAGACACATAGAGAAAAGGGTCAAAAATTAATTCTTGATAATGAGACTTCTGTTGCTGAAGGTGCTTTCAAAAAAGGTAATGGCTGGCAACAAGTAGATTTCCCATTGACTGAAGGTCGTTATTTCTGTATTGAAGCACTTTCATCTTTCGATGGTAAAAATGTTGCATCTATAGCAGAGTTGCATATTATTGGTGAAGATGGTAATAATATACCTCGCGAGAATTGGAAAATAAAATATGCAGATAGTGAAGAGACTAGAAGTGGTAACCATACTGCTGACAAAGTTTATGACTTACAAGAGAGTACATATTGGCAGACTGTTGATAACACTTCATACCCTCATCAGATAGTAATTGATCTAGGAAAGAGTTATAAAGTGAAAGGTATGAAATTAATACCTCGTGCCGAGTTAACTGTTCCTGGTCAAATAAAAGATTATAGATTATTCATTAAGAAGGAAAATTTTAAATATTGATATTTATACTTCTTATGTAATATTTATTTAAATATCGTTTCACTAAGACCGAATATCAAACTAAGATATTCGGTCTTTGTTGTAACAATGGTTAATGTATTTATACTATTTTAATATGTTTTAAAGTTAAATTACCTGTTTACCTTTCTATTTTATCTAATTTTAAAAAATCGAATAAATCGACAATACTTTGTGATTATTTATACCTTTAATATATATGAATAAAAAGATAAAATGGGGCTTAATTACTATTTCTGCATGTGCCCTATGTGGATTGGGAATTTATTCTCAACTTCCAAAGCCAAACAAAGAGTTAGCAGCTGCTGATAAGATGATGAAAGGAAGAAAAAATGATTTACTTAACATCAATGCTGTAATAATAAACCGTCAAAAACTAACAGATGAAATTCGTGTTACCGGTATCACTCTTCCAAATGAAGAGGTTAATCTCTCTTTCGAAACTTCAGGAAAGGTTGTAGGTATCTACTTTAAAGAGGGAACACATGTAAAAAAAGGACAGTTACTCGCAAAAGTAAATGATGAACAGCTACAGGCACAGCTAAAAAGACTTACTTCACAATTAAAACTTGCTGAGGATAGAGTTTACCGACAAAGCGCTCTTTTGAAAAAAGATGCTGTAAGTCAAGAGGCATATGAGATTGTTCGTACCGACTTGTCAACATTACAAGCTGAGATAGATATGGTAAAAGCTCAAATTAACTTAACTGAACTTAGAGCTCCATTCGATGGTATCATCGGATTGCGTCAGATAAGTATCGGTGCATATGCTTCCCCTTCAACTCAAGTTAGCAAACTAACATGCATAACACCTCTTAAAGTTGAATTCTCAGTCCCCGAACGTTATTCATCACAAATAAAAGATGGTTTACCTTTAGAATTTTCTATCGATGGTTCACTAAAAGCATATAAAGCTAAGGTATATGCTAGTGAAAGTTCTATAAACACAAATACTCATACATTAACCGTCAGAGCTTTATACCCTAATAGTGATGGTAAACTTCTTGCAGGTAGATACGCTAGTATCCAACTTACAAAAAATGAGATAAATGATGCTATAGCTATACCTTCACAAGCTATAGTTCCTGAGATGGGTAAAGATAAAGTATTCCTATATAAAAGTGGTAAAGCAACACCTGTGGAGATTACTACAGGTATTCGTACAGAGAGTCAGGTACAGGTATTGGAGGGTGTAAATGTCGGTGATACACTTATTATCAGTGGAACACTACAGTTGAGAACAGATCTACCGGTTAAGATAGATCACATTGTAAATAAGTAGGAATTAGAGTATGAATATATCAGAACTTAGTATCCGTCGTCCGGTACTTGCTACCGTGATTACGTTGATAATTCTTTTAATGGGTTTAATAGGCTACACCTATCTTGGTGTTCGCGAATATCCATCTGTTGATAATCCCATCATATCTGTTCAATGTTCCTATCCTGGAGCGAACGCTGATGTTATTGAAAATCAAATTACTGAACCTTTGGAACAAAATATCAATGGTATTCCCGGTATTCGTTCTTTAACCAGTGTAAGCCAACAAGGAAGTTCAAGTATTACTGTTGAATTTGAACTTTCTGTTGATTTGGAGACAGCAGCAAATGATGTACGCGATAAAGTATCACGAGCACAACGTTTCCTCCCTCGCGATTGTGACCCTCCTACAGTTTCGAAGGCTGATGCTGATGCAATGCCTATACTTATGGTGGCTCTTCAAAGTGATAAGAGAAACTTATTGGAATTGAGTGAAATTGCTTCCCTTACAGTAAAGGAGCAGTTGCAAACAATTCCCGATGTAAGTAGTGTAATGATATGGGGTGAAAAAAAATATTCTATGCGTTTATGGCTTGATCCAGTAAAGATGGCCGGCTATGGTATTACCCCTATGGACGTAAAGAATGTTGTTGATAGAGAGAACGTAGAACTTCCATCAGGTACTATTGAAGGTAACACTGTAGAACTTACAATTCGTACTATGGGACTTATGCATACAGCCCAGATGTTCAATGACCTGATTATTAAAAATGATGGAAGTCAAATTATACGTTTCTCTGATATCGGCAGAGCAGAATTAGGATCAGCAGATATTCGAAGCTATATGAAAATGAATGGTATTCCTATGGTTGGTGTTATTGTTATTCCTCAACCAGGAGCAAACCATATAGATATTGCGGATGCTGTTTATGACCGTATGAAGATGATGAAAAAGGATCTTCCTGATGATATAAAGTATAGTTATGGATTCGATAATACAAAATTTATACGTGCTTCTATCGATGAGGTTAAAGAGACTGTATATATTGCATTTATTCTTGTAATTATAATTATCTTCCTATTCCTTCGCGATTGGCGTGTTACTTTAGTACCATGCATAGTTATACCAGTATCACTTATTGGTGCTTTTTTTATAATGTATATAGCAGGTTTCTCAGTAAATGTACTTACAATGCTAGCCATAGTACTTTCAGTAGGTCTTGTGGTGGATGATGCTATTGTTATGACCGAGAATATTTATATACGTATTGAAAGAGGAATGAATCCTAAAGAGGCTGGTATAGAGGGTTCTAAAGAGATTTTTTTTGCTGTTATCTCTACTACAATTACTTTGGTAGCTGTATTCTTCCCAATTGTATTTATGGAGGGAACAACAGGTCGACTATTTAGAGAATTTAGCTTGGTTATTGCAGGTTCTGTAATTATTTCTTCTATTGCAGCTCTTACTTTTACTCCAATGCTTGCTACCAAACTACTTGTAAAACAAGAAAAGAAATCTCTTTTTTATAAAAAAACAGAGCCATTCTTTGATGGAATGAATAGAATTTATCAAAACGCTTTAGCTTGGTTTTTAAAACATCGTATTATAGCAATACCATTTACTATTATAATTTTCGCACTAATTGGATGGCTTTGGAATACAATACCATCGGAGATGGCGCCTCTTGAGGACCGTTCATCAATATCAATAAATACTAGTGGTCCTGAAGGTGTAACATACGAAGTTATGCGCGATTATACCGAGGATATTAATGCTCTTGTTGACTCTATTGTTCCTGATGCTGAGTCGGTTACAGCTCGTGTTACTAAAGGTAGCGGAAATATTCGTATAACTCTTAAAGACATGAAAGATAGAGATTATTCACAGATGGATGTAGCTGAAAAAATTTCTGCAGCAGTAAAAAAGAAGACAGACGCTCGTTCATTTGTTCAACAACAAAGTTCTTTTGGTGGAAGAAGAGGAGGTATGCCTGTTCAATATGTTATTCAAGCTATTAATATTGAGAAATTGCAAGAAGTATTGCCTAAGTTTTTAGCTAAAGTTTACGATAATCCAACTTTTCAAATGGCAGATGTCAACCTGAAGTTTACCATGCCGGAGTCACATATCAATATTAATCGTGATAAGGCTACAGTAATGGGAATAAGCACTCGTGATTTAGCTCAAACTCTTCAATATGGTCTTAGTGGACAACGTATGGGTTACTTCTATATGAATGGTAAACAGTATGAGATTCTTGGGGAGATAAATCGTCAACAACGAAATAAACCAGCTGACTTGAAATCTATCTATTTAAGAAGCAGTGATGGAAATATGGTCCAAATGGATAATCTAATTGAACTTACTGATGCTGTGGCTCCACCAAAACTTTATCGTTACAATAGATTTGTTTCTGCTACTGTTTCTGCAGGTCTTGCTAAAGGAAAAACTATTGGAGAAGGACTTGATGAGATGGATAAAATAGCGAAAGAGACGCTTGATGACACCTTCCGTACATCGCTTGCCGGTGATTCAAAGGAGTATAGAGAAAGTTCATCTAGTTTGATGTTCGCATTCTTACTCGCTTTGGTTCTTATATATCTTATATTAGCAGCTCAATTTGAAAGTTTTAAAGATCCATTAATTATTATGCTTGCTGTACCTCTAGCAATAGCAGGAGCACTTATATTTATGTATTTTGGTGATATAACAATGAATATTTTTAGTCAGATTGGTATAATAATGCTTATAGGTCTTGTGGCTAAGAATGGTATTTTGATTGTTGAGTTTGCTAATCAAAAGCAGGAGTTAGGTATAGAGAAGATGCAAGCTATTAAAGAGGCTTCGCTTCAACGTCTTCGTCCTATCCTTATGACAAGTATATCTACTATTCTAGGTATTCTTCCTCTAGCTTATGCAACTGGCGAAGGATGTAATCAACGTATAGCTATGGGTGTAGCTGTGGTAGGAGGTATGCTTGTATCTACGCTGCTTACACTATTTATAGTACCATCTATTTATAGTTATATTTCTACTAATAGACAAAAGAAATAGAATCATGAATAAAAAAATATATATATCTATATTTACTATCTTTTTTTCAATGAATATTTTTGCTCAGCAATCTGAGCAATATTCTATGAAAAAATGTCTTGAAATAGGTCTTGACAAAAACTATTCTATAAGAATTGTAAAAAATGATGAACAAGTAAGTGCAAATAAAGCTAATGCTTCGTATGCAGGTTTGTTACCTACAGTTGATTTAAGTGCAGGTTATGGTGCTGATATTACTTCATCAAAGAGTAAATTACGATCTACCGGTGAATCTACTTCATCATATAATGTACTTGATCAAGATTTTAGAGCAGGTGTTCAATTGAACTGGACTGTTTTCGATGGATTTGGACTATGGACTGATTATAAGCAGTTGAGGTTGATGAAGGAACAAGGCATGTTGCAGACGAGAATTTCTATTGAGGATTATATGGCTGAGATGGCTTCGGAATATTATAACTATATTCAACAAAAAATACGTCTGAAAAATTTCCGTTATGCTGTTAGATTATCAAGAGAGAGGATGCGAATTGTAGAGGAACGTTATAATATAGGTAATTTTTCTAAGCTCGATTATCAGCAAGCAAAAGTAGACTTTAATGCCGATTCTGCTAAATATATGAAACAGCAGGAGACTTTAAAAAGCTCTATAATTCGTCTTAATGAGTTGATGGCGAATGATAATGTTAATGAAAAAATTAATATTCCTGATTCTATTATTGATGTTAATGAAATGCTTAACTACTCAACTCTCGAAAGCAGTATGTTGAGTAACA
>JAEZKJ010000055.1 GCA_023415545.1 Bacteroidota bacterium | reverse complement strand
TCTCCCAATCACCAAAACCTTCGGTATTAGAATTTGCAAACCCTTTTTCAATTTCAACCTCTATAACCTCCACATGTGGTGTCTCATAGATTTCATATTCATTTCTTTTGTCCATAGTTCATTGTATTTAAAATATAAAAAACATTACAATATCTTTTTTTTGAATTTTAACTCACTTTCCTTTGGAAGAAAAATAATTACTTAAACAAAAATATATAAAGTTTTACAAATTAAAAATATTACAATAAAAATATGTTATGCGTGAATTTGTGCTGGTTTAGTGGCTGTAAGCGCATCACCTTCACTTTTTATAAAAGTTTTAAGAGTCAAAGGCACACGAACTATATATCCACTATAGGAAATCACATCCTCATTAAGTGTTATATAGTTTAACTGAAGATAGTCTCAATATAGACATGGTTGTCCATATTCATCAATAAAAACTGAAGGGTCTGATCTCCCCAATCATTTTAAATCAATGGCTTATCAATAGGATTTTGTGAAAATTCTGATAAAATTCTTACTAATATAAGCTAAGAAAATATTTAAAAAAGGTCGTTTACAAATTGTGATTTTAATTTTTATAAGCTATATTAAAATTATAACTTAAAACATACTATTTTGTGCCTAAATATAAAAATATCATACCAATAAGTACTAATAAAAGGTCGATAGCCTTGTTCTTTATATTCTTTTCGTGGAACCATATTGCTCCAAAAGCAAAAGAGACCAAAACGCTTGAACGCCTTACCATTGATACTATAGATATCATAGCCCCATCAAGGCTTAATGAATAGAAGTATACAAAATCGGCTGCTGAAAGGAATATGGAGATTAACAAAATGCACCAATTCCAATGGAAAGGAGTATTTTGTTTACGTTTAGGCCACCACAATAACATAAGCATAACTCCCATCATAAAAAACTGATATATATTATACCATGACTGAACAACCATTCGGTCGAGTCCAATTCCTCCTTCACTTATAGGAGCCATAAGATATTTATCATACAATCCGCTGATAGCACCAAGTATAGCGGCTCCTACTATGGAATATATCCACCTGTTCTGTTTAAAGTCAATTCCTTCTTTTTTACCACTGCGACTAAGTAAAAAGAATGAAAAAATTGAGAGTAATACACCTATCCATTGATATAAATTCAATTTCTCACCAAAAATAAGAAGCGCACCTACTAAAACCATTACAGGACGAGTGGCATTTATTGGTCCAACAATTGTTAATGGAAGATTTTTCATTCCAAAATAGCCGAGCACCCATGATGAAAGAACAATAAAAGCTTTAAGGACTATATATTGTTGGACCTCCCAACCTGCCGAAGGTACATAAAACATACTTTTATCAAGGAGAGAAGGAGAAAAATATGACAGAATAATAAATGGAAGAAATATAAGAGTAGAAAATAGTGTATTCAGAAATAGTACAGGAATAACAGCATTACCTGATAAAGAACGTTTTTTGAATACATCATAAAATCCAAGAAGGGTAGCTGAAACAAATGCTAATAATAACCACATAGAATATTTAGATAAATTTTAAATTGGCGCAAAGGTACAACAAAAGGTCAAATTATATAATTTCTAATCATCATATATATTCAAAGTATGGCTATTCTAAGCATATGATAAAATTTAAAATCAATCTACTATCTCGATATCGTAAAACATATTTACTACCATTTCTTACTATTCTCATCTTATTTTATCATATTTAAAAATTATGTAATCCAAATTTTTATTTACATTTGTACAACGATTGAAGTAGTAATATAGATAAATGAGTTTATTAATATTTATTATAATACACTATAAAACAAACATATAGAGATTATTATAAAAAAAATACAACAAACAAAAATTACAATATTATAGTTGATATTATTTTACATAATTCATAAAATTCAATTATATAAAATAGTGTATGATAATAATAAATTCAACATTTTTAAATATGGAACTTAAAGATTATCAAGAAAACTATGAAAATAAATTCTAATTATAAACTTCGTGAGATTGCAGGAGAGACAATCGTGGTGAATCAAGGTACTACTAATGTGAATATGACACGTATCATTTCGTTGAACACATCAGCACGTCTTCTTTATCAAGAATTTGTGGAGAAGGATTTTACTACTGAAGATGCTGCTAAAGTTTTGGTAAATAGATACGGAATTGATGATGAAAAGGCATTAAATGATGCAAGGATTTGGGTTGAATCACTTCAAAAATGTGGTGTAATAGAATGATGAGAAAGCCTCTTTATATCCATGTACAAATGCTATTTGCATTGCTTAGAGTCTCTTTGCATGATAGTAAACCTGAGCTTGATATATTTAATCAAGTGTCGGGCCATGAGTGGAAACGATGCTATAAGCTAGCTGCCACTCAAGGTGTAATGGCTTTAGCTTGGGATGGAGTAATGAAACTACCAAAAGAATTACAACCACCTATGGCAGTTAAAATATCGTGGGCTTCAGGTGTGGAAAATTATGAGAAAAAATACCTACATTATTGCAGCACTGTCGATGAGGTATCACGTTTCTATGCCGAACATGGAATATTAACAATGCAACTTAAAGGAGTGGGATTTTCTACTCTTTATCCTAATCCTTTACATCGTGAAGGTGGTGATATTGATATTTACACCTACTCAGCCGACAGGAATGTTATGAGCGACAAGGAAGCTAACACATTAGCCGACGAATTGATGCGTCAAAAGGGAATTAAAGTTGATAGCGAACACTCGGTGAAGCATAGTAATTTTTACTATAAAGGAATTTCATTTGAAAACCACAAAACATTCCTCAATGTAGAGAGCTACAAAATAGCAGCATTGATAGATAAAATGTTGCGGGAAAAGATGGAACCTAAACTTGTTAAATTGAAAACAGGAGAGGTAATGATACCATCTCCACAGTTCAACACACTGTTTATAGCATTTCATGCTGCCCAACATTATGGAAGTGGATTGGCATTGCATCATTTATGTGATTGGGCAATTATACTTTGTAGATATGGCTTACAAATACCTGAAGAGATTAAAGATAAGAAACTTCTTGCAGGTATTGCTGCTATGACACAGTTATGCAATCAATATTTAGGCACTTCACAACCTATTGAAGGTGGAGAAGGTATTGCAGAAGAGATGATGAGTGAAATTTTATCACCACGTTATTCTGCTTCGCTTCCTACTCGTAATAAGATTGGAATATTAATTTATAAGACCAAGCGAATGCTGCATAGTCACAGGTTAAAAAGCAAGATTCTTGACTCATCGCTTGTAGAGACTATCTATAAATCCTTTATAAGTCACATTTGTAATCCTAGCTCCATCTTTAATTGATAGTAAATAATGGGGATGCTGAAAAGAATATATAATTTGTTACATGCCGACGAAAGGCGTAAAGTATTGAAGATGGCTTTTACAGTATTCTTCAATACTCTGCTTGATTTTGCCGGGCTGGCAGTTTTACTTCCTGTTCTATACTATTTGTTGGAAGATGGTGAAAGAGGTAAAGCAGGTATATTTTTCTGTATATTGGCAATTGCTGTTATCCTCATAAAAAGTTTGTTACAAACACTATTTACACGCTATCAGAATCATTGTTTATTATCATTTTACAAACGATTAAGTTTTAGCCTATTCTCGTCATATTACAATCAAGGGCTGCTATTTATACGAGAACATGGTAGTAACAAGTTGGGATATGAAATCAACGCCATGTGCTATGCTTTCAGCCATAGTCTGTTAGCTCCTATCTGTAGGATAACAGGTGATTTATTACTAATTGTGTTGGTAACAGTGGCTCTTTTGATATGGAACGGAACAACCGTTTTGATGCTGTTTGTATCATTCATCCCATTGATGTGCTTTTATCTTTTCGGCGTTCGAAAGAAGGTAAGAATATATGGCACTGAAGACATGAATGTAAAGAGAGAACAGGCAAGGATAGTGTCGGATACATTTAGAGGATATGTGGAACTAAAAGTAAACGGTGCATTCCCTACATTACAACGTTCGTTTCTTGAAGGTATAGAGAAGATTAACCACAATCGAATGAAACTTGATGTATTGCTTAAGTTACCTCTTTTTCTCTCGGAATTGTCCGTTGTAGTTGGACTTACGATACTGGTACTTTTCGCCCAAGGAGATGTAAGGATGTTAGTGGGAGTATTTGCTGTCGCTTCATTCAGATTACTACCGGCTCTAAGAGCCATTTTGACAGGATGGACGCAGATTCAAAATTCCATTTATTGCTTGGATGTTATCGAGAATGGGTTGAACAAATATGAAGATGATCAATTAGCAGAAAAACAGGATATACATTTTGAGAAAGATATCTGTTTAGAAGGAATTGGTTATAAATATCCTAATGGAATGCAGATTTTGGAAAACTTCAATTGCATAATATCTAAAGGTGAGTATGTGGGCTTTTGTGGAACAAGTGGTGTGGGAAAATCAACATTATTCAATCTTATTATTGGTGTGATAGAACCTAATGTTGGAGAGATAAAGATTGACGATATACCATTGACGGCTAGCACACGTGATTCATGGTTAAAGAAGATTGGTTACGTTCCTCAAGATGTATTTATATTCAATGGAACATTAGCTGAAAACATTGCTTTGGGTTTTGATAAAATAGATTACAATCGAATTAATGAAATATTAAAAAACGTTTGCCTCGACCAATGGGTAGCGACTTTGGACGAAGGTGTAAATACCGTATTGAGCGAAGCTGGTGGTAAACTTTCAGGCGGGCAGAAACAACGTATAGGCATTGCACGTGCATTGTATAAAAATGTTTCACTTTTGTTACTCGATGAAGCGACATCGGCCTTGGACAATGTTATAGAGAGTGAGATAAACCAAACACTGCAACAGTTGAAAGAGAAAAATAAAGGACTCACAATACTTTCCATAGCACACCGTGAAAGTTCGTTGAGTTATTGCGATAGAATAATTACTGTAAATAAATGATTAACTATTATAAAGTAGCAGGACACTGTTTTGGAGTGTCGGGAGAAAAACTTTGTAAGGCTGTAGAATATATAAATGGATTCAAGCCTTTTAGTGTTGAAGAACAAGATTGTCTTTTCTTTTTTGTAGAAGGTACTAATGTTCCTACTATGGAGAATGTGCAATATGAGTTTTTTTATGAAGATGTAACCGGCACTTTTGGAAGAACTAATACCGGATTTTTGCTTACATTAAAACCACAGAATGAAGAAGCATTTCATTTATGGCATAATGAAGGAGCAAATCAGATAGAGATGATGGGAAACTGGTCCATCACTTTATATAGATTTGCTATGTGGGTAGGATTGGGAATGATGGTTGCCCCATATAACACTGTAGCTATTCATAGTAGTTGTATTGTGTATGGAGATAAAGCAGTTCTATTTCTTGGAGAGAGTGGTACAGGCAAGAGTACACATACACGCTTATGGAGAGAGAATATCGAAGGGGCTTTCTTGCTGAATGATGACAGCCCTTTCCTTCGAGTAGAAGATGGAAAGATTTGGGCATATGGAAGTCCATGGAGTGGAAAGACACCTTGTTATAAGCAAGAACGTTATGAGCTTAAAGGGTGCGTTCGTTTGTCGCAAGCTCCATTCAACCAAATAAAAAAACTTTC
>JAEZKJ010000151.1 GCA_023415545.1 Bacteroidota bacterium | reverse complement strand
ATACATGACCTTTCAGGTATTGGAAGAGTATCATTGACAGTTGTAATACCGATATTATCATCTATGGGATTTCAGGTATGTCCACTACCAACTGCAGTACTATCTAGTCATACACAATACCCACAATTCTCTTTTCATGACCTTACCGATGAGATGCCAATTATTATTGACCAATGGAAAAAGTTAGGTGCTAGTTTTGATGCTATCTATACAGGGTATCTTGGTTCTCCACGACAGATACATATAGTATCCGACTTTATTGATGAATTTAGAAAGAAGGATACATTAGTTATGATTGATCCTGTGCTGGGCGATAACGGAAAACTCTATACAAACTTCGACAATAATATGATTTTGGAGATGCGTAAGCTTATTGGGAAAGCTGACGTTATTACCCCTAATATGACTGAACTATTTTACCTTTTAGATAAACCATATAAAACAAACAATAGTGATGAAGAGCTTAAAGAGTATCTTTATCAACTCTCTGAAAAAGGGCCTGAAATAGTAATCATAACAAGTGTTCCTGTAGAAAATGATCCTCATAGAACATCTGTTTATGCATATAACAGAAAAGGGAACAAGTATTGGAAGGTTACATGTTCATATCTACCTGCTCACTATCCGGGAACAGGCGATACTTTTACTAGTGTAATTACTGGTTCAATTATGCAGGGCGATAGCTTACCTATAGCTCTTGACCGAGCTACACAATTTATTCTTCAAGGAATTCGTGCTACTTTTGGTTATGAATATGACAATCGTGATGGTATACTTCTTGAAAAGGTACTACACAATTTGAATATGCCTATTCAGAATAGTAGTTACGAGCTTATTTAATTTAAAAGTATTCGTTTGCCGAAATATCTTACCGGATACCATACACATGCTATTCCAATTATTAGTACAGTAAAGAATACTAATATTACATCCAGTGCATGTATACTTACAGGATAAGCATTTATAACGAAGGTTCCTAAAGAGTTTGCATCTCCTAACGATATAATTCCAAATTCTTGTTGAATTATACATAAAGTAAGTCCTAATACCACTCCTGATATTGCTCCTACTAAGGTTATAAGAGAGCCTTCGAATAGGAAAATCTTTATAATAGAACTATTATCTGCACCAAGGTTACGAAGCATTAACACATCACTCTTCTTATCAATTATAAGCATTGAGAGCGAGCCAATAACATTGAAACAGGCTATTAAAAGAATGAAAGTTAAGAAAACGTATGAAAGGAGTTTTTCAATTTTCATAATCCTGAAGGTATCAGCTTGTTGCTCGTACCTATCAAACACATTATAATCAGGGCCTAAAATTGTTTGAATTTTATTTTTAACACTCTCAACATCATCGAGATCTTTTAGCTTTAGCTCAATTGAACTCACCTCATTATTATATCCAAATAGCTCCTTTACAAAATCTATAGAGGTAAGCATATACGAGGCATCATACTTACTCTGATTGACAGCAAAAACTAAACCACTTGAAAATAGTTGACCCGAGTTAAAACTTGATGTTGGATTTGCCACATTTATCTTAACACCACGCTTAGGAGCATATATATAAATTGGGTCCAGAAAACGTATGCCGGAATTCAGAGCTGAAACTATTTCAGCCCCAGGCACAACATAATTTGTAACAGAGTCATTAAGAATAAAATCTCCTCTTCCTATAAGGATGCTATCTATAGAATTAAGCTTTTGAAAATTGTCATCAACGCCTTTAATTGTTACCATTATTTGCCTATCCTTATATTGAGCCATTACATTCTCTTCAATTGATCGCGAAAATGTCTCTACTTCAGGAAGTTCGGATATAGTTATAAATTTTTGATCACTGCCATAAAAAACTTTACCTTTTACAGAAGTAATTTTTATTTCAGGATCGAAAGCAGTAAACAAAGTAGCCACCATATCATGAAACCCATTGAATACAGAAAGGGTACATATTAGGGCAAGAGTAGCTAATGCTACCCCACATACTGAGATGGCAGAAATAACGTTAATAGCGTTGTGTGATTTCTTAGATAATAGATAGCGTTTAGCTATATAGAAAGGAAAATTCACCTGTTTTCTATTTTTTCAAAAGTTCATCAATTCTTTCAACGTAGTCAAGTGAATCGTCAACAAAAAACTTTAATTCCGGAATAATTCGTAACTGATGACGTACACGTACACCTAATTCGTATCGAATAGATTTAGTATTATCATTAATGTTTTTTACAATCTCTTCAGCTTTTTCGGAAGGGAATACGCTAAGATATACTCTAGCAATACTCATATCCGGACTAATTCTTACAGCACTTACAGATACCAATACCCCATGCATTGATTTAGTCTGTAACAAGAAAATCTCGCTTAACTCTTTTTGAATAAGACGAGACACCTTATTTTGTCTGGTTGTTTCCATAATCTTATATTTTATTTTTTTCTGATAATGGTAAGGCCATCACGTAAAGGTAAAATCACTTTCTCTACCCTATCATCAGCAGCAATCATATCATTAAACTTCTTTATACCTATTGTTTGATAATCATTGCTATGATGTTCATGAACCACATGACCATCCCACAATGTATTATCGGCAATGATATAGCCACCAGGATTCAACTTATCCATAACCATTTCGAAATATTCAATGTATTTTCTCTTGTCACCATCCACGAAAGCCAAGTCGAATGTTACATCCATTTTTGGTACAAGGTCCAATGCATCGCCAATAAGGAACTCTATTTTATCCTTATAATCTGAATTTTCAAACCAAGGTCTGGTAAAATCTTCCTGCTCATCATTTATCTCAAACGTATATATTTTCCCATCTTCACCTAATCCTTCTGCCATACAAAGAGCTGAATAGCCACTGTATGTTCCTATTTCAAGAATGTTCTTAGGCTTTATCATCTCGACGAACATCTTTAACATACGTCCTTGTAAATGACCAGATGCCATCCTTGGTCTAAGTAATTTTACATTTGTATCACGATAAAGAGCCTTTAAATAGTCAGGCTCTTTATCTATATGATTAATTATATATTTGTCAATAGCATCTGTATCTTTCATAAATTAAAGATATCTGTTACTGTTTGGCAAAACATAGTCGTCGGCATATTTCAATACATCACCCACAACATTTATTTCAAGGAATGAAGTATGAGTACCCTGTTTACCACTGCTTAGGTATGCTACCATATCGTTTTCAGTTAGAATACCATCATCAATGAGTTTTCTCAATGCTGCGAAATAGTACTCCTGACCATTAGCTTTTTCAGGCATATAAATTGCATCAACACCATAAGAAAGAGCAAGATGACGCATTGTTTTCTCTTTGTAGCAGATAGCAAGAATAGGATGTTTACCACGGAATGCAGCAATATTTCTTGCTGTTCTACCACTATGACTATCAGTGATAATAGCAGGGATATTCAATCTGCTGGTAGCTTTAACAGCCTGTTTTGCTAAGAAAGCAGTAACATCATTTGATTTTTCAGCTAAAGGAATACGGATATCATTTTCAGATAATTTATCCTTCTCAGCTTGGGCAGCAATTTTCGCCATAGTCTTTAGAGCCTCAACAGGATATTTACCATAAGCAGTTTCACCACTAAGCATCAAAGCATCTGTACGATAGTAAATGGCGTTTGCAATATCTGTAACCTCAGCACGAGTAGGACGAGGATTGTTGATCATTGTGTGTAGCATCTGAGTTGCTACGATAACAGGTTTCTTAGCAAGAATACTTTTCTTGATAAGTTGACGTTGTATACCAGGTATTCTCTCTTGTGGAACCTCTATACCAAGGTCACCACGAGCAATCATGATACCATCAGCTACCTGAAGAATTTCATCAATATTATCAACACCCTCTTGATTCTCGATTTTAGCGATTATTTGGATATCACTATTATGAGCATCCAAAATTGCTTTAATATCTTCTACATCTTGACGATTACGAACGAAAGAGTGAGCAATAAAGTCAATATCTTTCTCAATAGCATATAAAATGTTATTTCTATCTTTCTCTGTAAGTGAAGGTAAATTAATACGAACACCTGGAACATTGACACTTTTTTTACTACCAAGAGTTGCGTCGTTCATAACACGGCATACGAGGTAATCAGCTGTTTTATCAACTACTTTTAGTTGAAGGTCACCATCATCTATAAGGATATCACCATCAACTTTCAAGTCATTAACAAAGCCTGTGTATGAGACATAAATATTTTCTTTAGTTGTTTCTTTAGTAGGATCGCCAAAAACTTTAACTATGTCACCAGAAACATAAGGTATAGGTTCACCATTCGCTAAACCTGTTGTACGAACTTCAGGTCCTTTAGTATCCATCAAAATACCTATTCTATTAGATACAGTACGAACGTTATTAATCAATTTTTCAAATCCTTCTCTTGAAGCATGAGCTGTATTCATTCTCACTACATTCATCCCAGCTTCAAAAAGGTCTCTAATAAAATCCACCTCACAACGTAGATCCGAAATAGAAGCTACGATTTTTGTTTGTTTCAACATCATAATCTTTTTTACCTTTTATCTGTTTATATAATTAATTCCTCCGTCTATTGCTAATTTATATGAATATAGTCCAAATCCACAGATAACACCTATACAAGCAGAAGCTATCATTGATTTATGCCTAAATTCCTCACGAGCATGAACATTCGAAATGTGTACTTCAATTGTAGGACTTTTTATAGCCCTTATAGCATCCAAAATAGCTATAGAAGTATGAGTATATGCTCCTGCATTGAGAACAATAAGATCATAATCAAAACCTACTTCATGGATTTTATTAATAATCTCACCCTCAATATTTGACTGAAAATAATCTATTTGATAATCCGGATAGATTCTTTTCAAATCTGCTAGATAATCATTAAATGAAACATTACCATAAATAGATGGTTCACGACTACCTAATAAATTGATGTTAGGTCCATTGATAATCTCTATTTTCATTTTATATTATCGTTTTTTAATAAATAAATTAGCATTATATTTGGGGTACAAAGTTAAGAAAAATAAATGATAAATAGAGATAAAAAGAGCAATATATTGGTTCAGTACAGACATTACCTTTTATTGGAGAAAGCTTTATCTAACAATACAATAGAGGCATATTTAAGTGATCTTGAAAAACTACTTTCATTCCTAAAAAATGATAATATTAACTTTCTAGATGTTACTTTAGACACACTTGAAAATTTTGCTGCCGGGCTACGTGACATTGGCATAGGTGCCCGTTCACAAGCTAGAATTCTTTCAGGAGTAAAATCTTTTTACCATTATCTTGTTTTGGAAGATATTATATCAAAAGACCCAACTGAGTTGTTGGAATTCCCCAATATTGGCAAACATCTCCCTACTGTCCTATCAATAGAGGAGATCGATAATCTTCTCGGAGCAATAGACAAAAGCACCAAAGAGGGTTTAAGAAATTATGCTATCTTAGAAACTCTGTATAGTTGTGGTCTCAGAGTATCAGAACTTTGCAACCTTAAAATATCTGAACTCTATCTTGATGAAGGTTTTATTAAAGTTGAGGGAAAAGGTAACAAACAACGACTAGTCCCTATTTCAAAAAGAGCTATAAAAGAAATTAATTTTTATATGCTTGAAAGAGATCGTTTTAATATAAAAAAAGGATATGAAGATTATCTTTTTATAAGTAAATTTGGAAAAAACATATCAAGAATAATGGTTTTTCATGTGATAAAAGAGTTAGCAGAAAAAATTAATTTAACAAAAACAATCAGCCCTCACACTTTTCGTCACTCTTTTGCCACCCATCTTCTTGAAGGAGGCGCAAACCTTCGCGCTATTCAGTGTATGTTAGGCCATGAAAGTATTGGCACAACTGAAATTTATACTCACATCGATAAGAATATGTTAAGAAGCGAAATTATTGAACATCATCCTAGGAACAAAAAATATAGAGCAAACTCTCTTTTATAAAGTTATTTATACTAAAAATAAGTTTATTTATAAAAAATATTTTCACATTGCTATAGTATAATTTAGTTTTTTCTATCTTTGTCAATAATTTAATTCACGCTAAGATTACTTAAGCAAAATAAAATTTCTAAATATTCAACAATTAAAGTAGTTATGATTAAAAAGTTGTATTTGCCCCTAGTGGCATTATTGGTGGTAGCATTATCATCTTGCAGCAAGATGGGTGAATTGTCGTCTGATTATTTCACGACTAATCCAGAAGTACTTGAAGCAATTGCTGGAAAAGTTCCTGTTACAATTAACGGAAAATTCCCAGAAAAGTACATGAAAAAGAACGCGACTGTAGAAGTTACTCCAGTTCTAAGATGGAATGGTGGAGAAGCAAAAGGTCAACCAGCTCTATTCCAGGGTGAGAAAGTTGAAGGAAACGGTAAAACTATCTCTTACAAGATGGGTGGAGAATACACAATGAAAGCATCTTTCGACTATGTTCCTGAGATGGCTAATTCAGAATTATACCTTGATTTCAAAATCACAAGAGGTAAAAAAACTTACACTATCCCTTCTGTAAAGATTGCTGATGGTGTTATCGCTACATCTGAACTTGCTACTGTAGGTAGCTCAAATGCTTCTTATTCAAGTGATGCTTTCCAACGTATCATCAAACAAGCTCAAGAAGCTAAAATTATGTTCTTGATCCAACAAGCTAACCTTCGTAATAACCAACTTAACTCTGACGAAATGAAAGAGTTCCACAACAAGGTTAAAGAGGTTAACGGTGACACTAAGAACTTCCAATTGAATAACATTGAAATCTCTTCTTACGCTTCTCCTGATGGTGGTGTTAAACTTAACACTAACTTGGCTGAAAATCGTCAAGAGAACACAGAAAAATATCTAAACAAACAGTTGAAGAAGGCTAAAGTTGAGACAAATGTTGATACAAAATATACTGCTCAAGACTGGGAAGGTTTCCAAGAGTTAGTATCAAAATCTAACCTTCAAGACAAAGATTTGATTCTTCGCGTTCTTTCTATGTATTCTGAGCCAGAACAAAGAGAAGCTGAAATCAAAAACATCTCTTCAGTTTACAAAAACCTTGCTGACGAGATCCTTCCTCAACTTCGTCGTTCACGCATCACAGCTAACTACGATATCATCGGACGTAGCGATGCAGAAATCAACGAAGCATTTGACACTGATGCTAAAGTATTAAGCGTTGAAGAGTTACTTTACGCTGCTACTCTAACATCTGACAAAGCTCGTAAAGAGGCTATCTTTACTAAGACAACTCAATTATTCCCTAATGACTACCGTGCATACAACAACCTTGGTGAATTAGCTTTCACTGCAGGTGATGCTAACAAAGCTGAAACATTCTTCAAGAAAGCTGCTTCTATCAAAGCTGATGCTCCTGAAGTTAATGCTAACTTAGCTCTTTGCGAACTTGTTAAGGGTAATGTTGCTTCTGCTGAAGCTCTTCTTGGTAAAGCTAATGGCGCTAACGCTATTAACGAAGCACTTGGTAACCTTTACATCAAACAAGGTCAGTATGACAAAGCTGTAGCTACATTTGGTGATGTTAAAACAAACAGCGCTGCTCAAGCTCAAATCCTTGCTAAGGATTACAACAAAGCTAAAGCTACTCTAGCTGCAGTTAAGAATCCTAACGCTATGACTGATTACTTAATGGCAATCGTTGGTGCTAGAACTAACAATGCTTCTTTGGTAAGCAGCAGCATTAAGAGCGCTATTGCAAAAGATCCTTCAATGGCTGTTAAAGCTGCTAACGATCGTGAATTTGCTAAATTCGCTAGCTCTCTTCAATAATATAGAATTTAATTTATCTATATAGCTTTAAAGCGGGGGACCCAAAAAGTCCTTCGCTTTTTCTTTTTTGTATTGTAATTGAGGGAAGATTAGATGAAAATAACTAATTTAGTACCGAAATATAATGACAATGAAAAAGATATCCTTCATATTAATTTTAGCCTCTATTCTTATTGCCGGTTGCAGTAATAACCATAATTTTACTCTTAAAGGTGAGATAGAGAATCTACCCAGCGATACCATACTAGTATATTATCAAAGCCCATATAACACGATTGATACTATTTTTGCCAAAGATGGAAAATTCAAATACTCTATCCCAGCCGATACAGTAACTATATTTTCACTTTTAATTAATGAGAATAACGAGTTACCTGTTTTCGCATATAAAGATGGCAAAGCTAAGATATCAGGAACTTTAGATAGTATCCTCTATGAAGGTAAGGAGGATAACTTGAAGATGAATGAGATCTTTGAGATGGAGAAAAAAATGAAAAAGGATACAGTAGGAATAGAAAAATGGGTTGAATCATTCTCGAAAAATAATCCTGATTCATATACAAACATCTATCTGTTAAACAAATACTTTATACAAAGAACCAATCCCGATTACAATAAAATAAAGACTATATTGAGCAACTTACATGGTAAGGTTAAAGATATACCATATATTGTGTCCATACAAGAAGTCATTACTCAAAGAGCTAAAAATAATAACACTGCTATTAGGTCAATCTCTATACCTGATAAAAATGGTAAATTCCTTGCCTGGAATGCTCTTAGGGATAAAATAACACTTGTCTCTTTTTGGGCAAGTTGGGACAGAGAAAGTAGAGAGATGCTCGACTCACTTTCATCAATGAAAAATGAGATTAAAAACAAAGATTTTCAAATAATAGCTGTATCTCTTGATAATGACAAATCGCAGTGGATTAGCTCTTTACCTCAAGACACTATAAATTTCAAACAACTTTGTGATTTTAAAAGTTGGGAAAGTACTTTCATTAAGCAAAACAATATTGCAAAAGTTCCATATACAATCCTTCTTGATAAAAATATGCAAATTATAGCATCTGATATTTATGGAAAGGGACTAAAAAAGAAAATTGAAGAGATAATAAATAAGGATAAAAACGATAATAAATCTAAATCTTCAAGATAATTTTTCCGTTTTTCAGTGCAATTTATCCATTTCACAGTGTGAAACAGATAAACAACAGCGTGAAACAGATATCCCACACCGAAAATCATAAATATTCCTTTGATAAATAATACTTTATCTTTCATAAAATGGAAAAAATAGTAAGGATAATGAACTTTATTATTTATGGTTGCGTTTTAAGTTAGAAATTTTAATAAAAACGTTATGTTAAAATCAATGCTAATAGCCGGAATAGGCGGTTTCATAGGAACTTGTGGGCGTTATTTGGTAGGTAAAGTCTCTTCTCATTGGTTAGATCACACTTGGGCACAGCCATTTCCTCTTGGAACATTCTTAGTAAACATCATAGGATGTTTTATTATTGGTATGCTTTTTGGAATGGCAGAAAAATATCATTTCATTACTCCAAACATGAGCCTTCTTCTCATCACAGGTTTTTGTGGTGGCTTTACTACATTCTCATCAATGAGTGATGATATGTATCTTCTTGTACAAGGTAGACATATGCTTCTTTTCGTTCTTTATCTTGTTTTGACTCTTGTTTTGGGATTTCTTCTTGTTTGGGCAGGTAGAGCTATATTTAAATAGAGAAAAAATTAATGCTCATAAAGCTCTATGCAGCTGCTTTGCAAGGGATAGATGCAACTACTGTAACTATTGAAGTTAACAGTTCAAGAGGAATAAAATTTTTTCTCGTAGGACTACCCGACTCAGCTGTAAAAGAGAGTCATGAAAGAATTATATCTGCACTTCAGGTAAACGGGTATAAATTTCCAACGTCACAAATTGTAGTAAATATGGCTCCCGCCGATGTAAAAAAGGAGGGAGCCTCTTACGACTTGCCACTTGCCATAGCTATTATGGCTACCGCTACGTTAGTAAAGAGCGATAAATTAGCCGATTACATTATAGTAGGTGAGCTGAGTTTAGATGGTAATTTACAACCAATAAAAGGTGCATTACCTATAGCAATTAATGCACTACAAAAGGGTTTTAAAGGGGTAATAGTACCTTATCAAAATGCTCACGAGGCTGCAGTTGTTGATAATATTGATGCATTAGGAGTTCACAACATTAAAGAAGTTATTGACTTTTTTAATGGTGATATAAATATCCCCCCAACAATAGTTGATACAAGAGAAGAGTTTTATAAAAATCAAAGTGATTATCCTTTTGACTTTTCCGAAGTAAAAGGACAGGAAAATGTGAAGCGCGCTTTAGAGATAGCAGCTGCAGGAGGACATAACATAATTATGATTGGTCCACCGGGAAGTGGTAAATCTATGATGGCAAAAAGACTTCCCGGAATACTTCCTCCTTTAACACTCAAGGAGAGCCTTGAAACAACAAAAATATATTCGGTCGCTGGTAAATTGGGA
Source organism: Bacteroidota bacterium (assembly GCA_023415545.1). Classification (GTDB taxonomy): domain Bacteria; phylum Bacteroidota; class Bacteroidia; order Bacteroidales; family Bacteroidaceae; genus Phocaeicola. The sequence goes on along the minus strand of JAEZKJ010000151.1, from coordinate 6,677 downwards.
AAAAATAGTTCACTAATCACAACTCGCCCATTTAGAAATCCACATCATACTATTTCACAAATAGCAATGGTAGGTGGTGGCTCTTCTGCACAACCAGGTGAGATAAGTATGGCTAATCATGGAGTACTATTTCTTGATGAATTACCCGAGTTTAATAAAAGTGTGCTTGAAGTATTACGGCAACCATTAGAGGATAGAAAAATTTCAATATCTAGAGCTAAATACTTTATTGAATATCCGGCAAACTTTATGATGGTGGCATCGATGAACCCATGCCCATGTGGATATTATAACCACCCTACTCGGGCATGTATATGCAATCCCGGCCAGGTACAAAAATATTTAGGAAAGATTTCAGGACCTCTGCTCGATAGAATTGATATACAGATAGAGATAGTCCCTGTTCCTTTTGAAAAAATATCAGAGAATAAAGTATGTGAAAGCAGTAATGAAATACGCAAACGAGTATTAAAAGCTCGAGAGATTCAGAAAGTGAGGTTTGCTAAACACATAGGCATATTTTGTAACGCACAGATGGAGTCCAAACTACTTCAAAAATATGCTCAACCTGATGATAATGGTATTAAATTATTACGTCAAGCTATGCAGAAACTTAATCTTTCGGCACGTGCATATAACAGGATACTTAAAGTAGCGCGCACCATTGCCGATATTGAGAATAGTGAAAACATAGCCCCTGCACATATTGCAGAGGCTATAAGTTATCGTAATCTTGATAGGGGGAATTGGAGTTTATTCAAATAATAGAACGTTTAATTATAAACTTTTTTAGTATCACCACAATTACTATACATTACACCTTTTTCAGGGGTAATATTCTTTTCTTTAAAGAGCTCGTTTATTGTGACAAACTTATACCCTCTCTCTTTTAATGTTGGAATAATCTCGTCCAAAGCATCAACTGTTGCCTCATTACCTTCAAAATCATGTAATAAAATTACATCTCCATCTCCTATTGTTTCGATAATGGTTTTAGCTCTTTGAGTACTTGTAACCTCTTTAACCCAATCATTTGCACCTTTACCACATATAAAAGTTAAATCAATAGTTTTAAACATTAACTCATTAGTATTAATAAAAGGAGGACGGAAAAATTTCACACTCTTATTAGTGATACTCTCTATTTTTTCAGTGGTAAAGTCGATCTCTTTCTTAAGTTCATCCTCAGATAAATTACTCATCTGCTGATGTGTCTTTGAATGATTTTCAATATCACACCCCATATCCGAAGCCCTCTTAATCACTTTTGCAGACTCTTCAGTTATGCGATCGCCAATAACAAAGAAAGATGCAACTACATTATACTTCTCAAGTTTCTTCAAAACCTTTGGAGTAACTGTTGTGTTGGGGCCATCATCGAATGTTAGAGCAACACATTTTTGTGCACTCAACTCAAAATTGTTCACAATCAATGACATTAAAGCAAAGATTAAAATGTTTTTCATAAAAATTGATAATCAGGTCTTTATAATTATAATATAAATAACGAACTTAAATTCTTAATTACAAATCTTGAATTAATTACTAATGGTGCTCTACCCATAAAAAAGCAAGTATTGAAAATATTAAATCCAAAAGTTATTTATGCATCCAATGTATGAATAAACTCTAGTAATTCAAAATTATATGTATAACTATTTCTATAAAAACCTCATTTATTTTTTTCATTTTACTTTTACCCCTGTCACAAACTCATTCATAACAAAACCATCCAGGTTCTTCAGTCTCTCGCCATTAATAACCACGTTCTCAAAAGTGATGTTTTTCACCATTCTCTCCTTGTCCATTCCTTGTATTAAAGGAGGATTTTCACCAAAACCATTATAGGTGATGTTGCGGAAAGTTACATTTTCTATGCTTGTACCGGGTGCCTTGTCATACTTAGGATTAAAAGCTACCCTAACATAAAATAAGCGTCCTTCCTGAATACTTTCCACGCGAATATCTTCAAACAGTATGTTACGTGCCTTGTTTTTGTCCCCACATACCACAGCCATACATCCCTGATAAGGTACATCGTCTTCATCATGTTCAAGGATGTCAATATTTCGGAAAGTCAAATTCTGAATATATTCACCATTCTCTGACTCCGGGTCACCATGACCTCCTATATTAATGGGATGAGCAATATCCGCCCATAGTATAGAATTCTGAACGGTAATTTGATTTGTTCCACCCCACCAGTTCCAACGATGGTTATATAGTGCAATGCAATCATCGCTGTTGCGCATAAACACATTATCAACCAACACATTATTACAACACATCAGGTCGATGCCATCACTCCATCCTTTAGTGCTGAAAGATTTTATATTTTTTAATGTCACATCCGATGAACCTGCTCCAAACACCGTATAATGATCTGGATTAACCACTGTAATACCATCAACATAAACGTTTTTTGAATCGGTAATCTCAATACCTCGAATAGGATGGTCAAGAATACCCCTTCCTACAATTCTGACATTCTCTGCCTTATCTACCAATAACTTTGCTTTAACTACAGCCCCCGGTGCCAAATAAACAGTAGTATTGCTAGGCACTCGTATTTGATTATTAGGAAGATCCTTTGGGCGATGTACACCAGGTCCAAAATACATTATCCCTTTCCCCTCTTTAGTATAGCTCTCAGTCTCTAGAGGGTTAGCAAACAGATGCAAATTATGTAAACGATCACCATTAAACTCTACCGATAAATATTGAGGTCTGTCCAAAGTGAAAGTAATTACATTCATACGCTGTTCGAAGGCAATTTTACGAGCATAAGGACGAATATCCACTTTATCAATGGTTCCGTTATTTTTCTTAACCATCACCTCCACTTTACCATTCATATCAAATTGAACCATCGAAGCATCCTGAACATTATCCATGTCGACTTGCACCTTATATTCAAACAAATCCTTCCACTCACCACCCGGCACTCTAACCCTAACAGTATAATCATCATTATGAGGCATCCCTGTCATCAATCCTTCGGGATAAGTGCTTAAGTTTGATTCCTCTTGTGCTACAAGCGGCTGAATGATTATTCCCAATATAATTATTAAGCTGATAATGTTTTTCATTGTGTTTTATTTTATCATTTATATAAATATACGAACTACATCTATCATTTACCTAAAACATAAAATGTTTTTTGAATATGTAATTCTAAATATAGAAATGGTAATCCGGAAATAATATATTATGAAGAAAAGACATTATCACTTTAGCCTATATTCGCATAAATGTCAACCCTTATAACTCCTATGATAAAAGATATTTAGTTTTCTATTATCTCGATAGGGACAGACTGGCTTATTGCTCTATCATATCTCACAATCCAACATCCGTTATTGGTGGAAACACGATAAGAACGAATACGCTTCAATTCAGACTCTTTTTTTGAAGTACCTTGTTGTGGTTCAATATTATTCTCTGTTTGAATATACTGAATAGGTTCTACACTTTTAAGCCCTGGAAGTGTATTCATATTTATACCATTCTCAATCCATACTCTTTGGAAATGAGGAATTAGTTTAGAATAATTTTTATCGATAAATGCATATAATTTCTTTGCCTTATTCTCTAAAGTTAAGAAGAAGAGTTGACCCGACTCTTTGTCAAAGAAATCGACCATTTTCTCAAACAGTTCGAAGCCTTCCAAAGCTATCTCACGGAAAAGTTCACGCGAAGGCGAATTATTAAAATATATATCAAGCAGACGTGATAGAATCATTGCCCTTCTTAATTCATTAAAGGAGATATCGGGAGTAGATAATATTTCATATGGAGCCATAGGAGAATATTTTAATCCTAACTCCTGAGCTCTCTCTCTCATTTTTGTTCCAGGTAAAACTTTCAACGTTTCCAGTTGAACCTCTCCGGCATTCATGGTAACAAGTAAACGTGCATCTTCAACTAACTCGTTGTATCGGTAAAGAGGAAGACCTGCAATAAGGTCGGTATGTGTCTCCATTTTATCCGAAAGTGTAAAGAGGAATTTCAAACCATCGAGTGCTGATGCAACATCACCATTACGAGTGCACTCACTAAGGACATTATCATGAAGCGACTGGATCCCAGCTTCAAGATGAAGAAGGCCTTTAGGCATTTTTTTCAACTCTTCACGCAGTTCATCCTTAAGTAATGAAGGGTGTATTTCAAGATGAAAAGTCAATTTACCTTGATATTCACGAAAAAGGCTGAGCATTTCACGGCAACGTTTTGGGCTACCATTGAATGTTCTATCAAGCATACGAATACTTTTTATACCCTTTTTTGCATAATAGTCTAATCGAGAACGAATTTGTTCAATAGTGAGAGAACGAACAGGTTTATCAGCTCCACTAACACAGAATTGACACGAGTTAAAACATCCACGTGTTGTTTCCAACTGAACAAAAGAGCGGTCGGCAACAAAGAATGGACTCTCTTCGGGATATCTTAATGAAACAAAATCTTTTACTACAGCTTTACCCCCATCAATATATGAATCATTTAAAAGGAAACATAACCCTTTAACAGTGCCCCATCTCTCTCTCTTATTAAATATTGGTAACCAATTTTCCAAAAACTCCTCTCCTTCTCCACGGAAAACAGCATCAATCTCAGAATGCAGCCTTAAAAATTGTTCATTTTCACCCAAGAATTCTGGCCCACCGAGTACTATAGTCAAATCAGGCCTCAACGCCTTAACTCTCGATAGTATGCTAACCACAAACTCGTGGGTAAATAACCATAATGTAGCAAATAATATTTCCGGCTCCTCTTTATCAACCTGACCAATTATATCATCAATATCACTCTTAATTGATCCACGTACCACATGCCAGCTGTTCTCACTATCAAGAGGAGTACCAATTATCTGCGCATGAAGAGCAGGAAGAGCAAGCGAAGAGTGTGAATAAGAAGAGTTTATATCAAGCCAAACGATTTTCATAAATATGCTAAAATTAAGTTGCAAAGATAGTTATCACTTATAAGAATTCCCTCCATTTTTTCATATACTTTCTAAAAATAGCTACCTTTGCATTAATTAAAGATAAAAATATAAGATACTATATATGGAAAAGAAATTTAAACGTACCACCGTCACTTCGGCACTCCCTTATGCCAACGGACCGGTACATATAGGACATCTTGCCGGAGTTTATGTTCCAGCAGATATCTATGTTCGTTATCTCCGTTTGAAAAAAGAGGATGTTCTGTTTATCGGAGGTTCTGATGAACATGGGGTACCTATCACTATACGTGCAAAAAAAGAGGGAATCACTCCACAAGATGTTGTAGACCGTTATCATACACTTATCAAAGACTCTTTCAAAGAGTTCGGTGTATCTTTCGACATATACTCACGTACAACATCAAAAACACATCACGAATTGGCTTCCGATTTCTTCAAAACTCTTTATGAAAAGGGAGAGTTTATCGAAAAAACTTCGGAACAGTATTATGATGAAGAGGCAAAACAGTTCCTTGCTGATAGATATATCACCGGTGAATGTCCTCACTGTCATGCTGAGGGGGCTTATGGTGACCAATGTGAGAAGTGTGGTACTTCACTTTCACCAACTGACCTTATAAATCCTAAGAGTGCTATTTCGGGAAGCAAACCTGTGATGAAAAGCACTAAGCACTGGTACCTACCTCTTGACAAACATGAGGCATGGTTGCGTAAATGGATCATCGAGGATCATAAAGAGTGGCGTCCAAACGTATATGGACAGTGTAAGAGCTGGCTCGATATGGGACTTCAACCACGTGCAGTAAGCCGTGACCTTGATTGGGGTATCCCTGTTCCTGTTGAAGGTGCTGAAGGCAAAGTTCTTTATGTATGGTTTGATGCTCCTATAGGTTATATTTCAAACACAAAAGAACTTCTTCCTGATTCATGGGAAACATGGTGGAAAGATCCTGAAACTCGTCTTGTTCACTTCATTGGAAAGGATAATATCGTATTCCACTGCATAGTATTCCCAGCAATGCTTAAAGCAGAAGGCAGTTATATACTTCCTGACAATGTACCAAGTAACGAGTTCCTTAACCTTGAAGGTGACAAAATATCAACTTCACGTAATTGGGCTGTATGGTTGCATGAATATCTACAGGATTTTCCTGGGAAACAGGATGTACTGAGATATGTTCTTACAGCTAATGCTCCTGAAACTAAGGACAACGATTTCACTTGGAAAGATTTTCAGGCTCGCAATAACAATGAACTTGTTGCTGTTTATGGAAACTTCGTAAACCGTGCATTGGTTCTTACTCATAAATATTTCGATGGTAAAGTTCCTGCTTGCGGTGAACTTACTGATTATGATAAAGAGACTCTTAAAGAGTTTGCTGATGTTAAATCGGAAGTAGAAAAACTTCTTGATCTATTCAAATTCCGCGATGCACAGAAGGAGGCTATGAACCTTGCTCGTATCGGTAATAAATATCTTGCTGATACTGAACCTTGGAAGTTAGCTAAAACAGATATGGATAGAGTAGCAACGATATTGAACATATCACTTCAACTTGTTGCAAATCTGGCTATTGCATTCGAACCATTCCTTCCATTCAGCAGCGAGAAACTTCGTAAGATGTTAAATATGGAATCTTTTGAATGGGAACAGTTAGGTCGTACAGATTTATTGAATGAGGGTCACCAAATTAATAAAGCTGAACTT
>JAEZKJ010000044.1 GCA_023415545.1 Bacteroidota bacterium | reverse complement strand
AAATATGCCTACCGCTTTACCTGTAAAGTCAAGAATTAATGATGACCCTGCTTTTTTAGCCTCTAACATAGGTACATCAACAAATCCTTTTCTACACTCTATATCTTTATCTTTAGGATTCCAATTTTTGATGTGATTAAATCCATTAAGTGATTTCGCCTCTTTGATATCAATAAAATGTCCATTTACATAACTAAACTTATCTATTGGCTTGGTAGGGAAATAGTGAGGTGTAGTTTTTAACTTACATAATGGAGAAGAATTTATGTCAAACAAATGGTTGATTGCAGCAGCATAATATTTATGCCCTTCCCATACAGGATGTGTACCTCCAAAGTCGTCCCATGTAAATTCTGAATTATCCATTCGTTCAACTATCTCCTGAACAAGATTAATTGAAGATAATTTATAGTAATTTGCAACTCTTTCATGATTCATCACTACATCGGGAATTATACCCATTTTCATTGGTTTAATAAATGGAGCATAAATAAAATGCATCATTATAATATCCATGCTTGGATTAATATGTAAGGCATTTCTTACAACTCCTTCCATTCCTCTGACCTGTTCTTTAGGGCCAAAGCCATTAATATTATCATTAACTGCCGCTTCAACAAACATTAAGTCAGGAATACCTTGTTTCAAAACATCATTTTCAAATCTAAAGGCATGCGGTGTAGTACCTGTCGAGCCTATGCCAACCTCTATAAATTTGAATTTTGTATCAGGAAAGCGTTGTTGCAAACTTGCTTTAATCATATTTCTCCAACCAATCATTTCAGTTATCGATCCACCTAAAAAGGCTACACATCCCTCTTTTTCTTTATGAAAACGGTAGAATGAATTGTTTAAATCAGATCGAAAAGTTATATGATGTTTTTTTATGTATTCTTCTCTATTACGTACTATGAAATCAGCAATACACTCGCTATCTGTTATCTGTTTTTCTTCATCTATGCATATATCATTGGTTATTTGTATGATACCTCCTAATTTACTGTATAAATCATATAATAATTTAATAGAGCTATTATCATCAGATGTGGAGTTTTTTTCTATAATCGGAATATTTAAATTTTGCAATTTGGTGAGATTAGTCTCTAGATGTTGTAACTCATCTGATTTTAATGATAAAGATTCGATATATATACTTGAAATTATTTCTGAATTATCAAATGCCCATTTCAGTATAACATCACTTTTTTCTCCATTTATTTTAACCGATGGTTTGTTTGATAGCTGGTATTGATTGCTTATGTATTTGTAAAAATCATTGATAAGCAGTTGTTGATTGTTGATATTAGATTCATTATAGTTGAAGCTAACGATATGGAAACCTTTTTTTAACAATATAGAGTCACATATAGAGATATCATTATCAAATTTTAATAACCATGGTGCATCACCGGCTTTTTGGGTAGGAAATACAATACTGAAGTTTTGATTTTCCCATCTCTTTTTTTGGTATTTAAAGTCTGTTTTATTTTGTGCAAACATAAAAACAGATACGATAAATAGTATAATGAGTAATCCAAGTCTTTTCATAATTATATATGTTTATATTATAACTGATTATATTTTAAAGCCTTTAAATTCATATATTTTGATAAAGCTTCTAGAAAATAATAATCTGCATAATTGATTGGAGTATTTATCTCAGAACCATGTGGTAATGAACCTGTAGATTGTTTTAAAATGAAGCCTTCATTTGTGCCCACTGTGGCAAGATATTTTTCAGAGGATAAATTTTTAAGTATTCGTTCAGCGTAATTTAAATATTTATCACCGTTAGAGGTTAATTTACATAGCTTAAGCATACCCGAAGCTGTTATCGCTGCTGCCGAGGCATCACGTGGAGTATTATCAAAAGTTGGAGCCATATAGTCCCAATAAGGAATTGAATCATCTGTTGTAACACGTTCCATTATCATATCTGCAACAAGTGTAGCTTGTTGTAGGAATAGTGAATCATTTGTGTTTTCAAAACAGGATGTAAATCCATATAAAGCCCAGGCCTGTCCACGAGCCCATGCTGAATCATCGTTTTTACCTTGATATGTTTGTTTACTCTCTACAGTCCCATCATTATTATAACTTACAACATGCCAACATGTATAGTCAGAGCGAAAATGGTTCTTCATAGTAGTTTTGGCATGTTTAACAGCAATATCTTTGAAGTTACTTTGTTTGGATATATCAGTGGCATGAAAAAGTAGGTCAAGATTCATCATGTTATCTATTATAACCGGATAATTCCATGAACCAAAGTCCCATGATCTTATGGCGCCTATAGTATCGTTATATCTTGAACATAAGCTATTAGCAGAATCAATTATAACATTTTTTATAGTATCATTTGGAGCTAACCTAATAGCGTTTCCATAACTACAATTTATCATAAATCCTATATCATGATTATCAGTATAGTATCTGATAGGATTTAGCATATTAGTATATTGAATAGCCAATTCCTTAACCTCTTTATTCCCTGACAATTCAAAAGCGTACCATAATGAGCCAGGGAAAAAGCCACTCGTCCAGTCATATATATCACAGCACCTTAATTTCCCGATACTATTTTTTTCAGCAGGTGGTAACACATTTTTCATTACACTTACAGAGTCTATTTCCAACTGTTCGCATAAAAAATCTATTGTATAAGATGTATATGTAGAACGAGGTAGGATATTTTCTCCATTAAGTAATGTATGCTGATATAATAGTTGTTCAGAAGCAACATTGATGCTATTTTTTATCCATGAATATTCATTTATTGAATCTTTATTTTTGTTTACACAAGAAATAGATAACAATGGAATTAAAGCGACTAATATTTTATTTAACATATTCATTTTCAAGGTATTAAAACAACCGGATAAAATATGATAAATCATTTAATTTCATCCGGTTTAGTTTGTAATAAATAATCATTCCTGAGAATAAACCTTATTTTTTTATTTTATAACGAAAGACTAAAGCTTCATCTTTTAATCCTTTAGGTAATTGAATTTCAATTTTTCCGTTGTTATAGCTATATTTCAACTGCTTTCCTGTTTGCAATAAAACTACTTTACCATCAGGTTCGTTACCTTCCCATTCTACTATTGAAGGCAATTTTTGACCCTCTTCAATAGTATAAATAGCATATAAAGTCTTGTTATCTTTTCCGGCAGTAAACCATACATTTCCACTGTTATAATGTGGAGTGATTCGTGTATTGTAAATTGCTTCACCATTAACGTTTAGCCACTCTCCAACCTTAGTTAATCTCTCATACACAATCTGTTCAATATTACCTTTACCATCAGGACCAACATTTAGAGCAAAACTTCCTCCTTTTGCCACAATTTCGGCTAAAGTATTGATTACCCATTCAACAGATTTGTATTTTGGCTTTGGATTCCAGCCCCATGTATTACTAAATGTGATACAACTTTCCCAAGGAAATGGTTGCTGATCTTTTGGTATTGTCATCTCAGGTGTTTGATAGTTTTCGTTCCTTCCTGGAACAGTCCTGTCAACAGCTATCAATCCCGGCTGCTTTACTCTAGCATCATCAATTATTTTGTCAAGATTTATATCCTGTTCAGGTTTTCTTACCCAACCACCATCAAGCCAAAGTATGTCTATTTTGCCATAATCTGACATTAACTCATCAATTTGGTTTGCTGTATATTCTTGAAATTTTGCCCACTTCTGTGGATATTTCTCTAAGTTGTAATTTGGATTTCGGGTTGGAGTAGAGAAAAATGGATCCCAATAGTTTTCATTATGCCAGTCGGGTTTAGAAAAATATGCTCCGATCATGAATCCTTCTTTACGAAAAGCATCAAAAACGTGGTAAGCAACATTGCTGTATTCTCCATCTTTGTAAGGACTGTTTGTTACTTTGTAGTCAGTGTATTTTGTATCAAACATACAAAAACCATCATGGTGTTTGGTTGTAAATATCAAGTATTTAAAACCAACTTTTTTCATGAATTTTGCCCACTCAGAAGGCTTAAAATCAGTGGGGTTAAATGATTCGGATAGTCCCCAATACCATTTTTTAAAGTCACCATAATTATTTAAATCAGGACGAGCTTCGCGGCGTCTGTCAGTAAACCATCTGTCTTCTGAACATAATGCCCATGATTCGGATATTCCCGGTACTGAATATACCCCCCAATGAAACATAATTCCAAATTTTAAGTCCTGCCAATGATCTAGTTTTTCTAAAACCAATGGATCTTCAGGCCATTCATATTTATCTGATGATTCGTGAACAAAAGTTTGTTTATCGGAAATGATCTTCTTTTGAGCACAAATATTTGGAATTAAACAGAAGAGTAGAATTATTGTATATAACTTGTTCATAGATTACATTATTTGCTATTTGTAATATGTGTATTTTTATAATTAGTATAGGAGCTAAACGCTCCTATACTAAATCAAATTCATTAATAACCTGGATTTTGTGTAAGAAGACTATTTTTAGTCATCTCATCTTCAGGTATTGGGAATAAATAGCAATCTTTTGTAAATTTCAATGAATTTTCTGAGAATTCAGGCCATCCATCTCTTCCTTGAACCCAATAACTTTTTTGTTCAGCATTAAGAATATCCCATCTAACCATATCAAGCATCATATGTCCCCATTCAAAACCAAGTTCTCTAAATCTTTCCTTTTGAAGGTATTTCATTAGGTTTTCTTGACTATTAGATAAATTAATATTTTGGACAGATTCTACTTGTGCTATTGAAGGCATATTTACTCTTGCTCTAACTCTGTTGATTAGAGAAACAGCTTTTGTTAAATTATTATCTTGGATACAAGCCTCAGCATATAATAGGAGAACATCAGCATAACGCATAACTATCATATTCATAGGGCTTCTGCTTTTAAGTCCACCTAACCTACCAACTATGTATTTAACAACTGAGTGATTGGAAGCCTTTGAATACCTGCTTTTATAGCTAACGTTAGCTTCTCCACTCTTTTGTTTAAATTCTTCCAATGTAGGTGAATCTTCATACCAAACAGTGTATTTCAATCTTGGATCTCGTATTTCGTATGGTTTGCTTGAGTCAAACTCAGGATCATCGCAATTAAAATTATAATTAAATACTGGACCAGGAGATGCAGCTGTTCTGCTTTGGTATTCACTAGAAACTTTATATCCATTAATTGTTTCAAACAAATCACAATAATATTCTGTAGGCTCCAAATATCCAAAGCCTCCTGTAAAATTCATATTAGCTTCAGCTGGTGGATTACAAAAGTCCATAAAACGATTTAAAGATGAATTGGTTTGTGGTCTTTTTTCATCGTATTGGATTTCGTAAATAGATTCAATACCATTTTCTCCATTTGGCCAAAATTGATCATAATAATGTGGAATCAAATCGTAATCAGGATTACTAGCATCTACCAGTTCCTCAAACTCAGTAATAGCATCAGCCCATTTTTTCTCATAAACATATAACTTGCCTAAGAATGCTTGTGCAGCACCTTTTGAAGCTCTTCCTAAATTTGTAGTACCACGATATTCTTTTACTGATGGTAACAGGCTTTTTGCTTGTTTGAAATCACTAATTATTTGTGTGATAATTTGCGCTTTAGCTGTTCTAGGTAGTAGAACCTGAGTTATAGATTGTTGTGGTTCAATAATAAGAGGAACATCACCAAAAAGATTTGTAAGTGTAAAATATGCATATCCTCTAATAAAATAAGCCTCTCCTAAAGTTCTGTTAAAAACTTTTTCACTTACACTTGCTGGTCGTGATGGGTTTGAACTTATTATATTGTTAGCATGTGCAATACCTTTATACATATTTTGCCATGTTTGTCTTGTAAAGTCAAGATTACGAGCAACCATAGGATAAGTACCATTAAATGGACTAAATACACCACAACGTGCTGCTGCTGTTTGTGCGGCAAAAGGTGTAACACCATCAATCATTGGTAAAAACTCTGATGGATATCCAGTCATTGTAGCATACATACCATTGGCTGCACTCTCAAAATCTGAATCACTCTTGAAGAATGTACCGGTAGTTATTTTATCTTCTGGATAAACAGTTAAGAAATCATCGCATGATTGAATTGTTAAGCATAATAACAAGTATGCTATATAATATATCTTTTTCATATATAATCAATTTTATAGTTTTAATGAAATTCCAACACTGATAGATTTACTTACAGGATAATATCTTATTGTTCCATCACTTTCATTGCTTGTAGTCTCTGGATCAAAACCGACATATTTTGTAAATAAGAATGGATTTACAGCATTGATAAAAAATCGTAAATCGCTTACTTTAATTTTTTGAACTATCTGTTTTGGTAAAGTATATCCAACTTGAATATTTTTTACTCTAAAGAAACTTGTATTTTGTAATACATTTGAATGACCTAGAGGAGCATTTGTTCCTAATCCATTCATTGCAGGATATTTACCGCTAACAGCTACATTGCCGTCATCTCCTACAATTGTTCTGTTGTCAAAATATTCTTTATAGATGTTGATAAATCTTGGATTTTCACCTCCGTATGTATTGCTATAGTATACATATTTCTTTGATTCACCACTGGTTGAAATAGACAAATCGATTCCTTTATATTCAGCCGACAAATTAATACCATATACATATCTTGGTTCGCGTGAGCCTAAATAAGTCTTATCGTCAGCATTAATAATATTATCACCATTAGTATTCTCTATAATGTACATACCTGGACGTACATCTCCGTTTGGTTTTACACTATTTTCTACTTGATCCCAATTTTGATAAATACCTACTGTTTTATAACCAAAATATGAGTTGATAGGATAACCTTCTTTAATCCACAAATCTGTGCCTACAGTAAATGGAGCAATGTCGCCCATATCTACTACTTCATTTTTATTATCGGATATATTTGCAGAAATACTATATGAGAAATCTTTTATTTTGTCACTCCATCCAATATTAAGTTCCCATCCTCTATTCATTACTTCACCAACGTTAACCATTGGACCATTTATAAATCCTGTAGAATAAGGAATAGTGGCATTAAAGAGCATATCTTTAGTTCGTTTGTCATACCAATCGTATGTTAAACTTAATCTGTTATTGAAAAAACTTGCATCAATACCAATATCAAATGTTGTAGTAGTTTCCCATTTAATATCTTTACTTGACATATCAGTAATTGTGTATGCAGAGTATACTGCATTAGGATTTCCCAAAGGGTAACGGTCTGTCAATGTGTAGCAGCTAATCCAAGCAAATTGCTTAATATTGGCATTTCCTAAACTTCCGTATCCGGCACGTATTTTCAAGTTGCTTAACCATGAAATATTTTTCATGAACTTTTCCTCACTGATACGCCATCCTGCTGAAATTGATGGGAAAGTACCCCATTGATTACCTGGAGCAAATACTGATGAACCATCTCTTCGGATATTTGCTTGAAGTAAATATTTACCTTGATAGTCGTAGTTAACTTGACCAAATAGTGAAACAATTGCACTTCTGCTCTTAGTTCCAACTAGATTTGTGATATTTTCACCTGCATCAAGTACAGTTAGTTCGTTGCCAGGGAATTTTTGTTTTGTTCCTAATATATTTTGTGATGTAGCTTCATTAACAACAAAACCACCTAGTAAACCTATATTGTGACCTTTTATCTCTTTATTATATGTTAGCAGTTGTTGGAATTCCCATGTATTGGTGTCTTGATAAGAACTTCTTGCTTCTGCATTAGGACGGCTGTCGTATATGCTAGTAGGAGTTTCATAATCATACACTGTATAGCTTGGAGACCAGAAATTAGATTTTTGCCAGCCATAATGGAAATTATAAACAGTTTTCGATTTTAATCCATCAATTATATCCCATTCTAGGAAGAAATTAGCTCTTGTTTGATAATTTTTACCCTCTGTTGTTGCTACATAATTTGGGTCGTTCTCATACATAGATGTTAAAGGCATAGCCGCACCTGTATCATATTGACCTCTTAAACTTTTAAGAGGAAGACCATAAGAACCATCTGGCATGTATTGTGGAACACTTGGATGAATCATTAATGGATTTTTAAAATAGTTATACATTTCACGACTAGTGTTATTGCTAACGCTTGCATCAAGATTTATACCTAATTTTAAATTCTTATTGAAATTATAATCAATATTTGAGCGGAAATTAGTACGGTTATAATCTGTGTGTGGAACAATACCATCTTGGTCTATATAACCAACAGAAACAGCATATTTAATTTTTTCTGCACCACCTCTCAATGATACATTATAATTCTGTATAGGAGCATTTTCATTAATTGCGTTTTTCCACCAATTGAATCCTTCTCCTAAAGTTGCTGGAGCATTTGCTCCATCCCAATAAAGAGCTTGGTTATTCCATTTAGCCTCTTCATTTTGTTTAATAGCCAATTCTGTTGCGTTCAATACTTCAGGCATGTGTGATACATTTTGCCATCCGTATTCAGCAGAAAATTCTACTTTGGTTTTTCCTTCTACACCTCTTTTTGTTGTAATTAAGATAACACCATTAGCAGCTTTCGAACCATAAATTGCAGCAGAAGCTGCATCTTTTAATACAGAAATACTTTCAATATCATTCATCTGAAGATTGTCCATAGAACCCTCGAATCCATCAATGATGACTAATGGATTAGCTCCAGAATTTACAGTTCCCTTACCACGTACTTGAATTTGTGTAGATGCGCCTGGTAAACCACTTGTTGCTGTGATTTGTACACCTGGTAATTTACCTTGAAGTGCTTGAGCAGAACTTGATGTTGTTACTTTTGAAAGTTCATTTCCTGAAACTGTTGATACAGCACCGGTTAGATTAACTTTCTTTTGTGAAATATATCCTGTAACAACAACTTCATCGAGCAATTCTGCATCTTCGTTCAATACAACAGCAAGATTTTTTCCATAAACAGCCTTAACAGATTGTGTTTGAAAACCGATATATGAAACATCAAGTGTTGAATTTTCAGAAACATTAAGTATAAAATTACCATCAAAATCAGTAACAGTACCATTAGTTGTTCCCTTTTCCATAATTGTTGCTCCAATTATAGGATCACCTTTAGAATCTATTACCTTACCGGTAACTTTTTTATCTTTTATTGATTTATTATCTTTCTTTGCAGGTGATACTATAATTTTATTACCTGATACAATATAGCTCAATTGTTGTTTAGCTAATTCTGTTGTTAAGAGTTCCTTTAATTCTTTTCCTTGAGCTGAAATGGTAACTCCCTTTTTGTCATTTACTTCTATATCTCTAAATGAAAAACGATAAGATGTCTGTTTTTCTATCTCTTTAAATAATTCTTTTACGGTTGCGTTTTTCAGATTAAGATTTACTTGCCCTGTTTGGGAGTAACCCCCAATAAATGTTAATATACACAAAGATAGAAGGGTAAAGCGTAGCTTTAAAGAATGTTTTTTACTAACTTTGTGCTCACAATCAATTAATTGCTTTTTTGTTTTCATAACATAATGATAAATTAAGTTTTAGTTTCTTTATACTATATTTCACATAGTTGTTGAAGGACTAACCTTTCTAATAGCTCCGGGTAATTTGCCGATTATCCGGAGTTTTTTTATTTTTTATGTTTTCATGGTTCATTAATTTAAAGGTTAATAATCATTTTCGTGTTTTTATCGTAATTGTATTATCTTCATTTTTATATTCGAAATTGTAATGTATTTTAAGTACTCTCATTATAAATTCGATGTTTTCATCCTCGAATGAACCTGTATACAAATCGTTTAATAAACTATTGTCATTAACATCAAATGTTACAGCATACTTTCTTGAAAGACAGTTGAAGACATTTTTCAGTGGCTCGCTACGGAAAACAAGTTCCTTTTTCATCCAAGCTGTCTCCATTTTATTGTTGGTGTGTGTGTGTGTTAACTTACCGGTACTTTTGTTATAAACTACTTTTTCATTTGGTTTTACGTTTATACTTCTATATGGAGGTTGTTGAGTTGTTATATTTACACTTCCTTCTACAAGCGACATTTCTATCAAATTCTTGTTTTCGTAAGCATATACATTGAATTTTGTTCCTAGAACTGTTACATCCATATACCCTGTTCCTACAATAAACTTCTTTTTAGCATCTTTCTTTACTTCGAAGAAACCTTCACCTGATAATTTTACTTTTCTATTTTCACGACCAAAATCTTGACTGTATGTAAGAGATGATTTCGCATTAAGATGCACTATTGTTCCATCGGGCAGTGCAACAATTGATTTTCCATAGTCTCCTGAACGTATTACTACATTTTGTTCAGCAAGACTCTGCATTTCTTGACTTTGAATGAATGTAAATACAGTAAGAGTGCTGGCTATGATAAATAGTAATGATGCTGCTATTTGCATCCAATAGCGTTTAATTTCAAATCTTGGTTTTGAATCTTTTCCAATAATATGGAGATTACTATAAAGTTCTTCAATCTTTTCTTTTGGTAGTGATTTGTAATTGGTGAATGTGTCCCATTCGTTGTAAATCATATCCTTTAACTCTCTGTCGGTGATATCATGCATGCCCGACTTTAGTTCCTGAAATTCCGCCGGCGAAATTTCGCCGATACGGAATTTGTTCAACAATCCTGTTACCTTATTTTTTAAATGCGCGCTCATAAAACCTATTTTACGTTTGTTTATGAGTACTATCCGTAAGTACAGGATTTATAACATATAAAAATGTATGTTATAAAACATTAAAACAAAATTAGACTAAGAAAAGCAAGAACAGTGGATAATATTGTCGTAATTCAGAACGTAAAATTTTTAAGGATGCAGATAGTTGATTTCTAACCACCTGTTCGGTTACCGAGAGTTTAGAAGATATCTCGGATATTGATAAACCATATTCTTTATTAAGCTCAAAAATTTCTTTTTGGCGAGGTGATAAATGTAATTTAGCTTTCTCTAAAGCTTTTGTAAATTTGTCAAAGTCCAGTCCATCTGGAATTTCATCAGCAGATGTAAAAAGTTTGTTCTGATATTCAACATATTCTTCCATAGAAGGATTGTTGATTTGTTCCTTAATTTTTTTCAATAAGAAATGATAAGCGATTGTAAAAATGTAAGATTTGAAAGATTCATCTGGGTTTAAATTAGCTCTGTTAACCCATATACGTAAAAATGTATCTTGTACTACATCATCTGTAGCACTTCTTGACTTAAGATATTGAAATACAAAACGGTATAATCTTGACACCCATTGGGAATAGAGTACATTGAAGGCTGTCTCGGAACCATTTTTTATATCAATTATAAGTTCTTTTTCTTGCATAGTGTGTCTCATGTATCTGTTCTCAGCGCACAAATTAAATTAATATTTTTATATTTATAGCAATACTTAATAAAAAAAGTTTGTAAATCTTTTTAAACTTCAATATTATTAAATATGTAAAATAGTTTTTACACCATTTTTTCAATTATATATAAAGCTTATAATTATAAAAATTATTTTTATTCTTTTTTCAATAAGATTTTTGCATTAGATAAAATATTTTAAAGATTCCCATAAATAATAATTTGTCTACTGTTTCAATTCACAATAAAAACGCAACTATAATCTTTTGCTGTAAAAATAGATTACCTTTTTTAAAGATTACATCAACTACTTTCATTATAACTATGCAATAATGCAAAAGTCAAAATAATGTATACCCAATATATCCTCAGTGTATTTTATAGATAGTATACGTTTAAAGGCCATTATCATAATAAGTATAATTTTTCAATTATACTATCAAATAATTTAGAATAACACATATCTATATTTATAAATACTCCTTTTTATCGTTTTTAAATAGCATAATTTATAATATTACTATTTTGTGTTTCGCTTTATAAATAATAAATGGTATTTTTGGAGTAAAATCTTATAACTAGTACTTAAATGAAAAAGTTTGCATTTTTAATGGCTCTTCTTGCCATTACTCAATTAATCAATGCACAGAACTTCACACCGATGATGCCCAAAGGTCCTTCTGAAGATACCTATTCCAAGCAATTCGTTGATGTAAACTATGCCGGTGACAGTTTAGAGAGTCACAAAATGGATATTTACCTTCCAAAACAAGCAAATGGAAAGAGTAAAGTTATCATCCTTATTTATGGAAGTGCCTGGTTTGCTAACAATGCTAAAATGGCCCCAATGACATCAATTGGTATTCCTCTACTAAATGCCGGTTTTGCAGTAGCAACCATTAATCATCGTTCCAGTCCTGAAGCACCGTGGCCGGCACAGATACAAGATGTAAAAGCAGCTATACGTTTCGTTCGTGCAGAAGCTGATAAATATGGACTTGACAACTCTTTTATTGGAATAACAGGTTTTTCATCGGGAGGACATCTATCTACTTTTGCAGCTACTACAAATGGAGTTAAAACTCTTACTTCAGGAAATGTCACTGTTGACATTGAAGGAAACATAGGCAAACACACCTCAACATCCAGCAATGTTGATGCTGTAGTCGATTGGTTTGGACCTGTTGATATGCTTCGTTTTGCTAATGATTGTACTACTCCTAATGATATGCGTTCACCTGAAGCGATGTTAATAGGTAAAAAAGATCCAAGAGTAGAGCTTGATTGGGATCGTGTTATAAGCCCTATATATTGCGTTGACTCATCAGACCCTGAAATTCTTATTATTCATGGAAATAAAGATAATGTGGTTCCTTGTTGTCAAAGTATAAATCTTAAAGAAGCATACGATAAAGCCGGTGTACCTGCCGAATTAGTTTTAGTTGAAGGTGGAGGACATGGTCCTATATGTTTTAGTGAACCATACTATAACAAAATGGTAGAATACTTCAAGAAGATGAGTGAAAAACAAAAATCTCCTTCATATATACTTAAATCCGGAGATGCAACGATGATTATAGACCAAAATAGTGGGGCAAAAATTACTTCTCTCAAATTAGGAGATAAAGAGATTATAGCCCAACATGTTCCTGCCAAAGGGTGGATGAATAATGTCAATGATTTTGGTTCTACATTTTGGCCTAGCCCACAATCCGAATGGAATTGGCCTCCTATCAAAACTTATGATAGTGCACCATATAGTATGGTAGTTAGTGATGATTGTGTTACAATGACAAGTGGAAAAGATGGAAAATATCCATACATATTCATTAAGGAGTTCAAAGCTGAGGGTAATGAAGCTTTTACTATTAATTACACTATACGAAATATAGGTGAAAAGAGTGTGAAAGTTGCACCATGGGAGATAACAAGAGTACCCGGAGCAGGTGTAATTTTCTTCGATGCTCCTAAAATCTATCCTGAAAATATACTTCCATCACAAAAGAAAAATGGACTTATTTGGCTACCTTTTATTGAGGATAAAAAAGAGAATCGTAAAATATTCGCAGATGCTGATGGTTGGCTTGCTTTTGAAAACGATGGTATATTATTCATCAAACAGTTTGATAACATTAAAACAGCTCAGGCTGCTCCAAAAGAGGATGAAGTTGAGATATACGTAAATCGTGGTACTACATATATAGAGATTGAGAATCAAGGAGCATACAAAGAGATAGAACCGGGAAAAGAGATTAATTGGAAAGTTCGTTGGATAGTAAAACCTATTGATAAAGCAGCCTCTCCATCTCTTTTGAAAAAAACAGCAAAAAATTACCTTAAATAAAAAAATATGAAAAGACTTATTTTATCAGCGGCAATGATTGCAGCTGTGTTAACACCTTGTCGAGCGGAGGATGTAAAAACCGAAACTAACGAGTTTAAAATAACATCTAATCCTATCATCCGTAATCGTCATACATCCGACCCAGCACCACTAGTTGTTGGTAACAGGTTATATCTTTATACCGGACATGATCAGTGCTATGAAGACAAACCTGGATTTGAGGGTCAATACGGATATAATCTTACCGAATGGGTATTATATTCTACTGAGGATATGATAAACTGGAAAGATCACGGAGTAATATTAAAACCTACAGATTTTAAATACGCTATTGGAGAGGCTTGGGCTTCTCAAGTTATAGAATACAAAGGAAAATACTACTTCTTCACATCTATGCAATCAGGAAGACCTGATAGCACAAAAGTTATAGGAGTTGCTGTTAGTGATAGTCCGGAAGGACCTTTCGTTGATCATATCGGTAAACCACTTGTAACAGACAAGATGACTGATAATGGTCCTCGTGGATGGTGGAACGATATCGATCCAACTGTACTTGTTGATGATGATGGCACAGCTTGGATGAGTTGGGGTAATGGAACTTGCTTCCTCGCTAAATTGACTCCTGATTTAAAAGGCATTGACGGAGAGATAAAGGTTTTAAAGATGAAAAATTACATTGAAGGACCTTGGTTACATAAAAAAGATGGATTATACTACCTCACTTATGCTTCTATGGGTAAAGGTGGTGAATGTATAGAGTATGCTACTGCAACTTCACTTGATGGTGAGTGGACTTGTCGTGGTCCTTTAACAGGTCCTGCACGTGATAGCTTCACTATTCATCCGGGAATTGCTAAGTTTAAGGACAACTGGTATCTATTCTATCACAATGGTACTCTGGCTATCGATGGTTATTCAGGTGGTGGAGGTCGTCGTAGTGTATGCGTTGACAAACTTAATTACAATGAGGATGGCACCATGCAGTTTGTAACTCTTACCACACAAGGTATTGCTCCTGCAACGCCTCAACATAACTCATTTGGTGGGATGCCTATGGCTCAATTAAAATATACTGCCGATCCATCGCCTGTTGTTATCAATGATACTATTTTCCTATACACTTCACATGATGAAGATGATGCTGAAGGCTATGGATTTAAAATGTTTAATTGGATATTATATACCACTACTGATATGGTAAACTTTACTGAACATGGTAAAGTTGCCTCTCTTGATGCATTCAAATGGAAAAAAAGTGATAATGGAGCATGGGCTCAGCAGGTTGTTCCACGTAATGGTAAATATTATATGTACTGCCCTCTTCATGGTAACGGAATAGGTGTTTTAGTCGCTGATTCTCCTTATGGACCATTTGTTGATCCTATTGGCAAACCGATAGTTTGGCAAAAAGAGCATTGGGAAGATATCGACCCAACAGTACTTATTGACGATGATGGCCAGGCATATATGACTTGGGGTAATCCTAATGTTTATTGTGTGAAGTTAAATGAAGACATGATTAGCACAAATGGAGAGATTGTAAAACTTAAAGCTCCTGCACACTATCAAGAGGGTCCTTGGACATTCAAAAAAGATGGTAAATATTATATGGCTTATGCTACTACATGTTGCCCTGAAGGATTGGGTTATGCAACCGCTCCAAGCCCTATGGGACCTTGGACCTTCAAAGGTTACATTATGGCTCCTACTGAACGTGATCGCGGTAACCACCCTGGAATCGTTGACTACAAAGGGAAGAGTTATATTTTTGGACAAAACTATGATCTTTTATCTCTTGATTATATGACAGCCGGTGAGAAGTTCAAACATCATGAAAGACGTTCTGTATCAGCTGCCGAGATGAAATATGATTCTAAGGGTAATATTGAAGAAATCCCTTATTGGTTAGAGACAAAGATTACTCCTATTGAGAACTTCAATCCATACAATAAACAGAAAGCTACAACTATGGCATGGGGATATAGAATGGTGTCACGTCAAGATGAAGCCGGAGTTTATGTATGTGGTATCGATGATGGAGACTTTATCAACATTAAACAGGTAGATTTTGGAAAAGGTGCATCCCGTTTCAATGCTACTGTATCAAAGGTGATTCCTGGAAGTGCTATCGAAATTCGACTTGACTCAATAGATGGTCCACTTGTTGGTACATTAAATTTAAAAGTAAAAGACAAAGAGAGCACTCAAAAATGTAAAATTAAAGGCGCTGAGGGTGTACACGATTTATATTTCGTATTCCGTGGACCTAAGGTTAATGAAAAATTCAATCCTACAGAGGAAAATGGTTGCTTTAATTTAAGAAGTTGGAATTTTGAAAAATAGAAGATATGAAAACTAAATATTTAATCACACTCGTTGCGTTCCTATTCTCTTTGAGTATATCAGCACAACAATCAAACATAAATTTATCACATAACCCACAAAAGGACACTGAAGGATTAATTCCATTCAGTGCCTCTCTTAACTCTCCTCAAGTAAACGATGATCAAACTGTAATATTCCGTCTTAAAGCTCCTAAAGCTGAATCGGTAGCTCTCTCTTCAGGTGCAATTACTACTATATTGGGATTAAAAGGTAATATCCCTTTTACAAAGGGTGATGATGGTATTTGGACACTCAACATCGGACCACTTCCTGTTGATATGTACCAGTACAATATTGTCGTTGACGGAGTAAGTATGGCCGATCCAAATAACACTTATGCTTCTTTTACTGCTATGCCTCCTTATAGTGAGCTTATTGTTCATGGAGATAAACCTATGTGGTATGATGCTCAACCTGTCCCTCATGGTGCTGTAACACGTCATGTTTATCATAGTGATGTTACAGGTGGTGAGCGTGAGATGTATGTATATACTCCTCCATTTTTTGATGCAAACAAAGAGTATCCTGTATTATATTTAATGGGTGGTAGTGGTGAACTTCCTTCTAACTGGATTTACGATGGACGAGTTAATTTCATAATGGATAATCTTCTTGCTCAAGGAAAAGTTAAACCAATGATTATTGCTATTGTCAACAATCAAGTTGTTCATAGAAATCATCCTCGTCACGCTGATCTTAGTTTTGATGTTATGGAAAGAGAGTATCGTGAGGCTGTAATTCCATTTATCGATAAAAATTATAAAACTATCGCAAACCCTAAAGGACGTGCAATATCAGGTCTTTCTATGGGAGGACGTCACACAATGTTTGTGGGACTTAATTGCACAGATTTGTTTGGTAACTTCGGTATATTAAGTGCGGGCGATAACAATTGCGAAAAGACAATTGGGAAATTCCTTAACGACCCTAAAGCAAATGAAAAAGTCGATATCCTATTTATCGGACAAGGTGGTGGTGAAGAGTCAGGATTCTTCAATGCAAGAGTAAAAGGTTTACGTGATGCATTGGATAGTCATAAAATTGATTATAAGTATCTGTCGGTTGGGAAAAGCGGACATGATTGGTCTACCTGGCGTAACCTGCTATATCAAGGATTTCTTCCTATGCTTTGGAATAATTAATTATAAATTATTTA
This sequence comes from Bacteroidota bacterium, assembly GCA_023415545.1. Taxonomy (GTDB): domain Bacteria; phylum Bacteroidota; class Bacteroidia; order Bacteroidales; family Bacteroidaceae; genus Phocaeicola. The sequence continues at coordinate 29,514 of JAEZKJ010000044.1, read as the reverse complement.
GTTAAGGATGATTTAAAAGTCATTTTTGCAAAGAATAATTTTGATAGAACACAATAAAGTGACCCTTAAAGTTTAAACAAAAAGCTTTAAGGGTCACTTCATTTTATAACAAAGATTATTCTTGTAAAAAGAATGCTTTATAGAATTCTTTGATTATTTTATCTGTCAGTAGATATTATCAAACTCATCTGTTTTATATAAATTTAAATTTCCGGGTTTAATCATTAAAACAGGAGGCAAAGAAGCAAATATTGATGCGTGATGCTCAAGGATATAATCACTTGTTGTAATACTCATAAGCAACAGTCCTTCATTGTGATGCAACTTTAAGTTATTGATATGATCTACCTCTATCAATTCTATCCTATCAGGGTAATTTAATTTCAATATGTTTAAACGAGTATTATACTTTACTGATTCAGTATTCCAATAGTAAACATTTAATCGATTACTTCCTGCCTTCAAAATGTTTGAAATAAATAAAAAGAAGAAGTTATCTACCTCTCCATTTATAAAAACGGCAGGAACATTACCTCCATTTTTGCGAGAATGATTAATCAATACACCTACTGTAGAGTCCACCTTATCGATTATACTATCAACCTTATTTTTAAACATATTAAATATAATCGGTAATTTATTTAAGTCAACATTCATGAAATTGGGGCCACTACCCATTAAAACTAAAGCAGGTTTTTCATTATTTATCTTTTCTAATATATCACCAACAATATTATCGGTAACTCGGTAAATAGATTCTACATTAACATTTAAATGTTGAGAGTAGTTATTTATTGGAGCAAAACTATTTCTCATAAATTCGGTTGCATTTGTTGGGTTTAAATCTGTTCCATTGGTATAATGGATAGCAGCAACATAATTCTCATTCAACTTTTTACCAAATAGAATTGAGTATGCCCATAACAGTTTAGCACCTGATTTAGGATTTCCAAAAAATATAAACAGTTTTCTCTTTTTCAAAAAGAACTCATTAGTACGAAATTTCCACTCAACAAAATCAAGCATAGGAGTAGTCATAAATGTTGTGACTAATGCCATGAGCACTAATATTACGAATATTGAAGGAGGTAATACGCCAAGTTCGTATCCTATATTAAGTGCAACAAGTTCCATAAGCCCACGCGTATTCATCAACGTACCAATAATCAAGCTATCATTCCACTTCTCACCCACCAAACGTGCAGCTATACTACAACCTCCAATTTTACCGGCTACAGCTACTAATATTAAAAATAGACACACAATCAATAGTTCAGGTGTATTGATTAGAGATATCTCTGTGCGCAAACCTGTGAATGCAAAAAATAGAGGTAGGAAAAATACCAACGCAACATCTTCAACTTTATCCATCATAACCTTCCTGAACCCAAAATTCGATGGCATCACAACTCCTGCAATAAAAGCTCCAAAGAGAGCATGTATACCTAAAATTTCAGTAACGGCTGAAGATAAAATTAAAACAAGAAAAATAAAACCTACAAATGTTTTGTTTATCAACTCCTTATTCGAGTAAGTATCTCCTAGTTTCTTTAAAAAAGGACGTACTAGCAAAAACATGATAAATATATATAGCAGTGTAGAAATGATGGTGAATAAGGCTCCACCAAAAGTACCTGCCTTTGTTATTGCTATAACTACTGCAAGAAGGCACCAAGCTGTTACATCATCATTGGCAGCAGAGGCTATAGTAAGAACTCCAATATGAGTTTTAGTCATATTTCTTTCCTGAATAATTCGAGCTAACACTGGGAAAGCCGTAATACTCATTGAGATACCTATAAATAGAGCAAAAGGAAGAAATGGAACTTGGGCTGATGCATACTCTTCATATATCCACAACGAAGCGAGTACACCTAACAGAAATGGGGCCAATATACCGGCATGGCTTATTACAAGTGTTTGATTGATTTTGCTCTTTAACACCTTAAAATCAACCTCCATACCTATTACAAACATGAACAATACAAGACCAATCTGACTTACTAGTTCCAGATTCTTGAGAGATGATGGTTGAAAAAGGAAATTAAAAAATTCAGGGAACAAAGCTCCACAAATTGATGGTCCTAAAAATATACCTGCAACTATTTCACCTATTACTCCGGGTTGACCAATATACTTGAAAAGATATGCAAATATTCGTACACTAAATAGGACAACAATAATTTGAAAAAGAAGAAGAGCAAAAGGATGGTGAAAATTGTCCTTTAAAACATCCAAGAAAAGTTGATACGAACTTTTACTTGTAAATGTTGTTGATGCTGAATGGAAATGATTTCCCAAAGATATGGAAACATAAATTCCACCTCCTAAAATTAGCAGCATCATTATATAAACAAAGAGATGTTTTTGTAGCTTGCCCATGGCAATTTGTTCTTTGCTAATTAATAAACAAAAATAAATATTTTTTGTTTCCTTTTTACTTTTAATCACCCTTTTGTTGAGTTACTCGGAATTTGTTATTTATTAAAAGAGATAAAATAGAGTATATACTCTTTTTTAGTAAATTTGCATCAATATAAACTATCCTTATATGACGCAAATAAAGATAAAAGCTCCACAAACTGTTGATGCCACTATTGTGTTACCAGCATCAAAGAGCATTAGCAATAGAGCACTGATTATTAATGCTCTCTCTTTGTCAACATCATATCCCGATAATCTTTCAGAATGCGATGATACCAAAGTGATGGTAAAAGCTTTAGAGAATAAAAATAGCCAGGAGATAGATATTATGGCAGCCGGAACTGCTATGCGTTTCCTTACTGCTTATCTTTCGGTATTACCTTGTAGCGAGAAAATCATTACAGGTTCCGAAAGGATGAAAAAGCGTCCTATAAAAATTCTTGTCGAAGCATTAAGATCACTTGGAGCTGATATAACATATATTAATGAAGAAGGGTATCCTCCGTTAAAAATAAAAGGCAAATTATTGACTGGTTCATCCATTAATATTCCAGGAAGTGTAAGCTCACAATACATTTCTGCCTTAATGATGATTGGAGCAACACTTGCCAATGGATTAGAGTTGAATCTTACGGGTGAAGTGATATCAAGGCCATATATTAATCTTACAATGGAGTTGATGAAACAATTCGGAGCAAGAATAGATTGGAAAGATAATAATAGCATTATCATTAAGAACTCTCAATACAAATCTATGCCTTACTATATTGAAAATGATTGGAGTGCTGCATCATATTGGTATCAAATTGCTGCCTTATCCACAAAAGCTAAAGTTATTATGCCTAAGCTTTTTGCAAATAGCTTGCAAGGGGATAGCAAAGTAGCTGAACTTTTTGAACGTTTAGGTGTAAAAACAGAGTATGCAGAAGAGTCGGTTACAATAGTTAAACAGGGAGATTATGTAAAAGAGTTTAATTACGACTTCGTTAATCAACCTGACCTTGCTCAAACATTTGTTGTTACCTGTTCGTTGTTGAATATTCCATTCCGTTTTACTGGACTTCAATCACTTAAGATTAAGGAGACCGATAGAATTGAGGCGTTGAAAAAGGAGATGAGAAAATTGGGATATGTTATTCACGATGCCGAGGACTCAATTTTATGGTGGGATGGAGAACATATAGAACCAACATTGGAGCCAATAGATACTTACGAAGATCATAGAATGGCAATGGCTTTCGCACCGGCAGCTCTTTTATTCGATGAAATCGTGATTAATAATCCTGAAGTGGTATCAAAGTCATACCCAAGATATTTTGAAGATTTAAAAGAAGCAGGTTTTATTATTGAATAGATTGAATTATATAATATGTGGATACTGATTATTTCGTTTGTTGTTATCACAACCATTGCAATGATTGTGGGATGGACAAGATATAGAATAATAAATAAAAAGATTGCAAAAGGTGAAATTGACAAAGTTCCTGAAGTAGTGGAAGTTGAGTCAGATTGTTGTGGACAACATGAGATATGTGAAAAAGAGAGTCTTCTTGCAGCAGTAAGTAAAGATATAGAATATTATGATGATGAGGACCTGGATCGCTTTAAAGGTCGTCCCTCGGATAAATATAACAACGATGAGATTGATGAGTTCCGAGAAATTATGTATACTTGTAAAGAAGAAGAGGTTGCCGGATGGGCAAGAAGCCTTCAACTTCGAGAGATAGAGATACCTGATGAATTGAAAGATGAACTCTTCTTAATTGTCGGTGAAAGAAGAATATAACAGAGAGAAGAATAATGGATTTAATTGAACTTCTAAATTATGCCTTTTTCCGTAATGCACTGCTGGGAAGCCTTTTTGCCAGCATTGCTTGTGGAGTAGTGGGAACATACATCGTTACTAAACGTCTTGTTTTCATTAGTGGAGGCATTACCCATGCCTCCTTTGGAGGAATTGGTATAGGGCTGTTTTTTGGCTTTTCACCTATTATCTCGGCTGCTATATTCTCAATATTTTCTGCTTTAGGTGTAGAATGGTTAAGCAAACGAAATGATGTACGTGAAGATTCCGCAATAGCACTGTTTTGGACCTTCGGAATGGCTATAGGTATAATATTCAGTTTCCTTGCTCCAGGTTTTACACCCGACCTGTCAGCATTTCTATTTGGTAACATACTTACCATAACTACAGCTGATATATTTTTCCTTGCTATAGTATCAGTCGTTGTGTCTATATTCTTTATAATGTTTTTCCACCCTATAGTATATATTTCTTTTGATAGGGAGTTTGCTCGTTCACAACGCCTACCTGTTCTATTTTTTGAATATATTATGATGGCATTTATTGCTCTGACTATTGTGGCATGTTTGCGAATGATTGGCATTGTTCTTGCTCTATCACTCCTCACTATTCCACAGATTACGGCTAATATATTCACACATAGTTATAAAAAGATGATATGGCTATCGATTGCCATTGGTTATTTGGGCTGTTTTGGTGGTTTGTTGATATCTTATTTTCTACAAGTACCATCGGGTGCATCAATCATTTTCTTCTCAATACTTATCTATGTAATGTGTAGAATTGGGAAGAGCATTAAAACAATAATTTCACGAAATTAAATTTAAAACAATATGGAGATAAAAATTAATTCATTGGATAACATCCATGAGGTGGCTAAAGAGTTTATTTCTGCCATGGGAGACAATACTGTCTTCGCTTTTTATGGGAAAATGGGAGCAGGAAAAACTACCTTTATCAAAGCTCTTTGTGAGGAGTTAGGAGTTACAGATGTGATCAACTCACCAACTTTTGCTATTGTAAATGAATATAGATCAGAGGATAATGGAGAGTTAATTTATCACTTCGATTTCTATAGAATAAAAAAACTCGATGAGGTTTATGACATGGGATACGAAGACTATTTCTATAGTGGCGCTTTGTGTTTTATTGAATGGCCTGAACTTGTAGAAGAATTGCTTCCTGGTGATGCTTTGAAAGTATATATCGATGAAAATGAAGATGGTACTCGTACTATAAAATTCGACGCATAACAGTACAGAAATGGGAATGCACTATTTTCTTCAAGGGATTTTTGTGATAGTTGGACTTTTATCACTTTTAGCTGCCATATTTAACTGGGACTGGTTTTTTAACTCGCATAACTCTGAATTTATTGTTAAGAGTGCAGGAAGAAAACGAGCTAGATGGTTCTATGCTTTATTTGGTCTCTTGATGATAGCTACCGGTATTTTCTTCTTCCTCTCCGTGAGTGGAATAACAAAATAATCCAGTATAGAGGATATAAAAATGGGATGATTATAATTTAATCATCCCATTTTTATATAGATATTTTTGATATCCCATAAAATTATAAAGACCAAGTATTTTTAATTATTCCACTTGACCAATAGAATTTCCATATTCCATCTCTCCCTGAACGACAAATAGAACATCTTCAGCTTGATATGGACCCATTCCATCTTTCTTTGCCTCTTTAACTATGTAATCCACAATCGCATCTTGATCTATAGTTATGTAACCCTCTTTATCAGGTTCAGCATCAAGACAACCACTTGTAGTATAATAGTCAACAATCACATCGAGCATGTAATAAAGGTCATCGTCAGTAAATTTATCCTTTAGATCTTGAGGAAGATAAGCTTTGATAAACTCAATAGTTTTTTCGTCATCTTCAGCTTCTAATAGAAAATCGTCTTCTTGTCCCATACTTAATAAATTAATGGGTTAATAAATTGTTGATTATAATAAGTTCTTAAGTTTTTCCTCTAATTGTGCTTTTGAAGCTGCACCAACTTGTTTGTCAACAACTTCACCATTCTTAATAAAAAGCACTGTAGGGATATTACGAACTCCGAACTTGCCGGTTAGCTCATCATTGTCATCAACATCACACTTACCAACATTAACTTGATCTTTGTATTCTTCAGCTAATGCTTCAATATCTGGAGCTATTTTCTTACATGGGCCACACCATGATGCCCAAAAGTCCAATACTAAAGGCTTGTTTTCAGCCAATATACTTTCAAAATTGTTATCAGTTATTTCTAGTGCCATCTCTATATAATTATTAATATTTTTAAAACTAATTACCTATTTGCAAATATACTAATTTATTTTAAAGGACAATTGAGGCTGACTTTTAATATAATTCATTACAGTTTTATCAACTTCAATTTTCATTGTTTTCGACGTAAGATTTACATGCATCTCTCCATCTTCGTCATGAACAATGAAGCACAATTCAGCTCTTCCAGGATGGTCTTTAACAATAGATAGAAAATCTGTTATCAACTCATCATCCACGGATGATAGCGGTGCATTAATAGTTATTTTATCAATAAGTTTATCTTTTACCTCTGAGAGTAACTCAATGCTGTTTACTTTAACTTCCCACTCATCTTGTTTCCACTGCTTAGGTTGACATTTACCTTTTAAGTAAAGGAACATACCTACCATAAAAAAGTTCCTTTTATCTATCCACTCTGTTCCAAAAAAAGCAAATTCATAGGAGCCCGAATAATCCTCCACCTTAGCTATACCATAAGGTTTTCCTGTTTTGGTTTGTCCCTCACGTACGGCAGTAACTATTCCTCCCATTACTAAATCTCTGTTTTGAAGAGGAGTAAGATCCGAGAGCTCAAGCATTGAAACATTACATACATTTTCAAGAATGACACCATATTCATCAAGTGGATGAGCTGATAAATATATACCAACCAACTCCCTCTCTCTGTTTAACTTCTCAAGTTCACTCCATGGTGCAGCGGGAACAATATCGGGTGTAGCAACCTCTATCATATTATCGCCACCAAACAGTGAGTTTATAGCAGCCGATTTATCCATTTGATATTTGTTGCCATATCTGACGAGGATTTCCGAAAAGCTTTCACCTTTAGAATTAATCTCAAAGAAATCTTCTCTCTTTATCTCTGAAAAACTATCGAAAGCACCTGCAAGAGCAAGGTTTTCAATGTTCTTTCGGTTACAAGCCGACAAGTTTACTCGTTGTACAAAATCAAATATATTAGTATATGGTCCATTTTTCTCACGCTCGTCAAGAATACTCTGAACAGCAGCATCACCTACTCCCTTAATAGCTCCAAGACCAAAACGTATATCACCACGATGGTTTACAGCAAACTTATGCCAACTTTCATTTATATCCGGACCAAGTGTACGTATTCCCGTAGCTTTACACTCATCCATCAACTTAGTGATATCAGTGATACTCGCAATATTACGGCTCATTGTAGCAGCCATATATTCCGATGGATAGTTAGCCTTTAAATATGCAGTTTGGTAAGCCACCCAAGAGTAACATGTAGCATGCGACTTATTGAAGGCATATGATGCAAATTTTTCCCAGTCAGTCCATATCTTTTCAAGCACTGTAGGATTGTGTCCTTTCTTTTGACCTCCTTCAATGAACTTAGGCTTCATCTGATCAAGCTTATCACGAAGTTTTTTTCCCATTGCCTTACGCAATGCATCAGATTCGCCACGAGTAAAACCAGCCAATAGGCGCGACAAAAGCATCACCTGCTCCTGATATACAGTAATACCATAAGTATCTTTAAGGTATTGCTCCATCACTCCCAAATCATACTCTATTGGCTTACGTCCGTTCTTTCTATCGATGAAATCGGGAATATAATCCATTGGACCCGGACGATAGAGTGCATTCATCGCAATCAAATCCTCGAAAGTAGTAGGATTAAGTTCGCGAAGATATTTCTGCATACCGGCTGATTCGAACTGAAATGTTCCTACAGTACGTCCTTCACTATAAAGCTCGTAAGTAGCAGGATCTTCAATATCAACATTATCTATATCGATAACTATACCCTTACTACGTTTAACATTCTCGACAGCCTCCTTAATAATAGAAAGGGTTTTTAGGCCCAAGAAGTCCATCTTTATCAAACCTGTATCTTCGATGACACTACCTTCATATTGAGTTACAAGCATCTTTTCGCCTGTCTCCTTATCATCTGCAGTACTTACAGGTACCCAGTCGGTAATATCATCACGACAAATAATTGTTCCGCAGGCATGCACTCCGGTATTACGCACATTACCTTCAAGCATTTTAGCATACTTGATAGTATCACGAAGTATAGGGTTAGGTGATACTTCGGCAGCCTGCAACTCTTTTACATATGCAATTGCATTTGTTAGATTAAGTTTTTTATCGGGTATCTTATCAGGTATAAGTTTACAAAGTCTGTCGGATTCCGAAAGTGGAAGTTTCTGTACACGAGCAACATCCTTTATAGAGGATTTAGTAGCCATAGTACCATAAGTAATGATATGTGCCACCTTCTCCTGTCCATATTTCTCGGTAACCCAGTTCAACACCCTGCCACGTCCATCATCATCAAAGTCAACGTCGATATCGGGCAAAGAGATACGATCGGGGTTAAGGAAACGCTCGAAAAGAAGGTCATATTTTATAGGGTCAATCTTTGTAATACCCAAACAATATGCCACAGCAGAGCCGGCAGCCGAACCACGTCCGGGACCTACCGATACGTCCAACTCTTCACGAGCAGCACGAATAAAATCCTGTACGATAAGGAAGTAACCGGGGAAACCCATAGTCTTCATAATATGAAGCTCGAACTTTATTCGTTCAGTTACTACATCCGAAAGTTCCTCGCCATAAAGTTTGCGTGCGCCAATAAAAGCAAGTTCTCCAAGATAGTCGGCTTCGAGTTTTATACGATAAAGTTTATCATATCCTCCAAGTGTCTCTATCTTAGCTTTTGCGGCAGCCTCACTTAGAACAACATTTCCATTCTCATCTTGAGTAAATTCATCGAAAAGATCTTTTTCGGAATATTTTTTCCTATATCCCTCCTCTGTACCAAACTCCTCAGGAATTTGGAAAGTAGGCATGATAGGTGCATGGTCAATCGAGTAGAATTCCACTTTATCGCATATATCAGCACTATTTTGTAGCGCTTCAGGGATATCCGAAAATAGTGCATTCATCTCCTCTTTTGTCTTCATCCACTCCTGTTTAGAGTAGATCATACGGTTAGGATCATCTAAATCTTTACCTGTACTAAGACAAATCAAACGGTCGTGAGCCTCAGCATGCTCCTCATCAACAAAGTGAACATCATTGGTACATATAAGTTTGACTCCATATTTCTTTGAATACTCAATGATTTTAGCATTGGCATTCTCCTGTAACCTAAATGCATCATGATTTGCACGCGTAACAGTAGCCTTATGTCTTTGAAGTTCTAGATAAAAATCATCGCCAAATGTCTTTTTATACCATTCAATAGCCTCCTCAGCCTCTTCAAACTTTCCTGCATTTATGTTCCTAGGAATTTCACCGGCCAAACATGCTGAACAGACGATAAGACCCTCTTTATATTTTTCTAACTCTACTCTATCGGTTCTTGGACGCATGTAAAAACCTTCTGTCCAGGCTTTCGATACAAGTTTTATTAGATTATGATATCCTTTTTTATTCTTTGCCAGTACAATTAAATGATATCCACTTTGATCGGGTTTACCCTCTTTATTGAAAAGACGACGCCGAGCAACATACATTTCACAACCTAATATAGGTTTAAAAAGTTTTTTCTCTGCTGCTTTTATAGCCTCTCTCACCTCCTCAATCTCTGATTGTGTTGCTCCACTATCCTGTAATGTAGCAATCTTTTTCTTCAGAGATTTAATCTCACCATTTGTACCGCTATTCTTCTTATTTACGTAGTTAAAGAACTCTTTTATACCAAACATGTCACCATGATCGGTTACAGCTATTCCTTTCATTCCATTGGCAATAGCCTTGTCAACAAGCTTTGGGATAGAAGCTTGACCATCAAGTATTGAATATTGGGTGTGAACATGTAAATGGACAAAATCCTTCATAATATTATCTCATAATTTTTGAAACTTGGTTTAAAGATACTCTGCTTTAAGAAAAGATGCAAAAAGAATAATCTTTAATTAACAATTAAAGTAAGTATTTTTTCTTTTAAAAGAGTTGTAAAGTTCTATTTCCAATTCGTTTTATTTGCATAGCTTTTAAATTAAATATATTTTTGCGTAACATTAGGCCTCTCAAAATTATGAACCGACTAAAGAAATTAAAAAAAATAAGACTACATAGAGAAGGAACAAGTATATTAATAATAAGTGCATTTCTGCTTATTACTTTGAATGCATTCATCTATTGGTTATTTGAAAGTAAAATTCCATCCTACTTTTTGGTTGTTGTAAGTTCTATCGTATACCTTTTAATGATAAACTTCTTCCGTTGTCCAATACGACTTTTTGAACACGATACTGAGAATATCGTTGTTGCACCTGCCGATGGAAAAATTGTTGTAATAGAAGAAGTTGAGGAACATGAATATTTCCATGACCGCCGTTTAATGATATCTATTTTCATGAGCGTTGTCAATGTTCATGCAAACTGGTATCCGGTTGATGGTATTGTAAAATACGTTGCTCACCATAGTGGTAAATTCCTTAAAGCTTGGTTACCAAAAGCTAGCACAGAGAATGAAAGATCGACTATTGTCATTGAGACTCCTGCCGGTCAAACAGTCATGGCAAGACAAATAGCCGGTGCTATGGCAAGAAGAATTGTAACATATTCCGAAGTTGGTGAAGAGTGTTACATCGATGAACATATGGGTTTCATTAAGTTTGGATCGCGTGTTGACGTATATCTCCCTATAGGAACAGAGGTTTGCGTAAAAATGGGACAGAAAACAGTAGGTAATGAAACTGTGATAGCTAAGCTAAAACCATAAAATAAAAATGGCTAATATTATAACACGCCATATCCCAAATACAGTTACTTGTTGTAATCTGTTTTCAGGTTGTATTGCCTCAGTAATGGCTTTCAATGCTGATTATGATATGGCTATTCTTTTTATTATTTTAGGAGCAATATTCGACTTCTTCGATGGTATGCTTGCTCGTTTATTCTCCGTATCCGGCCCCCTAGGTAAAGAGTTAGATTCATTAGCTGATGACATTACCTTTGGTTTTGCTCCATCAGCAATTGTTTACTCATTGCTTAAAGAGATGCCTTATCCGGAGTTATTAGCACCATTTGCGCATATTATTCCATATTTCGCCTTTATAATTGCTGTTTTTTCTGCACTTAGATTAGGTAAATTTAATATTGATACTCGTCAAACATCTTCTTTTATAGGTCTTCCAACTCCTGCAAATGCACTCTTCTGGGGTTCTTTTGTTATTGGAGCTCATGACTTTATTATATCTTCATCAAACAATGTTATATTTCTTTGTTTGTTAGTATTATTCATGTCACTGCTTCTTGTAAGTGAGTTACCTATGTTCTCACTAAAATTCAAAAGCTTATCATGGAAAAACAATAAGATAAGTTATATATTCCTTTTAGTCTGCATCCCTCTACTCATATTATTAGGTGTTACCGGTTTTGCAGCTATAATATTGTGGTATATAATATTGTCTCTACTCACAGCTAAACGTTCAAAACAATAACTATTAAATATTTGTTTTGAATCTATCTTTAATGAAAAAATGATATGTTTGGAATCATAGGTTTCTTATTTTTAATTATCCTTATAGTACTGATTTTCGCTCTTGTGATTGTTGGTAATATTTTATCAGGTGTGTTAAGAATTTTTGGTATTGGTAAACGTCGTAACAGAAATAAAGATAATTATACCCGAAGTAATAGTGATAATTACAATAGCGACTTTTCAGATAATAGCAACAATGACACTACCTCATCAAATGACCACAAGGGGAAAATAATAGGCAAAGATGAGGGTGAGTATATCGACTTTGAAGAGATAAAATAAGGTCTATCTCTTTTTCTTAAAGAACTTTTTCACTATATCCGAGCACTCCTCGCGTAATATACCCTTCACAACCTCTGTCTTTGGGTGAAGAGCATTAGGCGCAAAACGCATATATCCACGCTTTTCATCTTCAGTACCATAAACAAGACGTCCCAATTGTGACCATCCTATTGCCCCGGCACACATAACACATGGTTCTACAGTAACATAAAGAGTACATTGTGGAAGATATTTTGCACCTAAATTATTAGCAGCCGCTGTTATGGCTTGCATTTCGGCATGGGCTGTTACGTCATGCAACGTTTCAGTAAGATTATGTCCTCTACCAATAATCCTTCCACTACATACCACAACTGCACCAATAGGAACTTCACCTCTCTCTTCTGCTTTTTGTGCCTCTAAAAGTGCCTGTTTCATGTAGTATATATCGTCATTATTTAATATCTCCATAATTATTCTCAATATATTATTTATACATTCCCATTTACAACTAAACTATTCATCAATATTTAATGTTTTAAAAATAGTATTTTATAATAGCGTGAACTAATTTAATTGCTTAATACAAAATTAGTGACTAATAGAGATAAAACAACCTTTATTGATATAAAAGATTAAATGGCCCTACATAATGAGCTTGGACAGAAAGGCGAGGAAGTTGCCTGTAAATATCTTGAAAAGAGTGGTTACATAATTAAAGACCGTAACTGGCATTCAGGAAGAAAAGAGATAGATATTATTGCTTATGATAACGATGAGCTTGTTATAGTCGAGGTTAAAACAAGGAGAAACATATTGTTTGGTAATCCTGAAGATTTTGTTAGAAACAGAAAAATTAAAAGAATAGTATCGTCAGCAGATGCATATATACGACTTTTCTCTATCGATAATAGAGTAAGATTCGACATCATTTCTATTATTGGTGAAAAAGAGCCATTTACAATAAATCACATAAAAGATGCTTTTTACCCTCCAATTTGGTAAATGAGATAATAAAAAGAGAGCTATTTATCCTATTCAATGAAATATGTGTTATTTTTGTACACTATAAGATATATAAGTTCTCAATATTATGGCTAAGTACAAAAGAATATTATTGAAGCTCAGCGGCGAGAGCCTTATGGGCGAAAAGCAATATGGAATTGACGAAAAGCGTCTTAGTGATTATGCAAAACAGATAAAAGAGATACACGAACAAGGAGTTCAAATTGGTATTGTAATAGGTGGTGGAAACATATTCCGTGGCCTAAGTGGAGCATCTAAAGGTTTTGACAGAGTAAAAGGAGACCAAATGGGTATGTTGGCTACAGTTATCAACAGCCTTGGACTAAGTTCTGCTCTAGAAGCTGAAGGTGTAAAAGCGAAAGTTCTTACTGCTGTTCGTATGGAACCTATTGGTGAATTCTATAGCAAATGGAAAGCTATAGAGGCAATGGAGAATGGTGCTGTAGCTATCTTCTCAGCAGGTACCGGGAATCCATTCTTCACTACCGATACTGGTTCATCATTAAGAGGTATAGAAATTGAAGCTGATGTAATGCTTAAGGGAACAAGAGTTGACGGAATATACACTGCTGACCCAGAAAAAGATCCTACGGCTACTAAATTTGATGAAATAACTTACGACGAAGTACTAAGGAGAGGTTTAAAAGTGATGGACCTTACAGCTACTTGTATGTGTAAAGAGAATAATCTTCCAATAATAGTTTTCGATATGGATACTGTTGGGAACTTAAAGAAGGTTATTAACGGAGAAAATATCGGTACTTTAGTACATAACTAATATACAGAATAAATTGACTTAAAAGTCATAACAATAAAGAGTAATCCTTGCTAAAACATGTTTTAGCAAGGATTACTTGTTTTATATAGTGTGCTTTGTCAACTTCCTTATCTATTTCAAAGTATGCATTCAGTCACCTTAATCTAATGATATAGTAAACTTGCGAACTTCACAATTATTAATTCTTTCAATAGTGCGTATATCACTAAGAGGAACATTCTCGATATGCGCCTGGATAGCACGATTTATTAATCCATGCCCTATTGCCAAAACATTACCTTTATAGTTTTTCTTCAGATAATCTAAAAAAACTCTTCCCCGCTCATAAAGCATCTCCTGACTCTCAACATCGGATGGTGGGTTATTAAGATCAACATCTTTTATAAACATACCTGTCCAACTACCCCAATTTATTTCCCTAAGTAACTCAACTGTTGAGTATTCTACGTCCTTACCTTCAAAAACAATATTTACTGTATCAACAGCTCTTTTAAGATCACTACAAATAACATGGTCGAATTCTATGGAGTTCAACTCCTCACCCAATTTTTTAGCCTGTAAGATACCCTCTTCAGTTAAATTTCCAGGCATATGTCCTTGGAATATCCTATCAAGGTTTTCTTTAGTCTGTCCATGTCGTGCAAGATATAGTGTGATCATAATTAATATAACTTAGAATATCACAAATTTATGATTTTTAAAATACAATCAAATAAAAAACTAAAAAAGCATTCACATATAATGAAGAAAACTCTATATTGCAGATAATCAAAAATTGTTTTACTTTTGTTTAGTAAATAGACTCTATTAAAAGTTCATACCAAATAATATTATTATATGACAGACGTTAAGACTTGCCTAGAAGAGGCTCAAGAAAAAATGGATATGGCCATTATGTATCTTGAAGAAGCATTAGCTCATATACGTGCTGGAAAAGCTAGCACACGTCTTTTAGACGGTATACGAGTTGATTCATATGGAAGTATGGTACCTATCAACAATGTAGCTGCTGTATCTACACCCGATGCAAGAAGTATTACTATCAAGCCTTGGGATAAGGCTATGTTCCGCCCTATCGAGAAAGCTATTATTGACTCTGATCTTGGTATAATGCCTGAGAACAATGGTGAAATTATCCGTTTAGGTATACCTCCATTGACTGAAGAGAGACGTAGACAACTTTCTAAACAGTGCAAGGCTGAAGGTGAAACAGCTAAGGTTAGTGTTCGTAATGCACGCCGTGATGCTATTGACCATCTTAAAAAAGCTGTAAAAGAGGGCTTAGCTGAAGATGAACAGAAGAATGGCGAAGAGAAACTTCAAAAAATTCATGATAAATACATCAAGAAGATTGAAGATTTACTTGCTGATAAAGATAAAGAGATAATGACTGTATAACTATTTGAGGCGCGAAATACAATAGATGAGAGGACTTGTTATAAAAAATACCGGGAGTTGGTATCTTGTAAAATGTGATGATGGAAGATTGGTTGAGTGTAAAATCAAAGGTAACTTTCGTCTAAAAGATATCAAGAGCACAAATCCTGTGGTTGTAGGCGACTACGTTAAGATTGTTGACAATAGTGACAATGCCTCTTTCATCACAGAAATTGAAGATCGAAAGAACTATATTGTACGCCGCGCCTCAAATCTTTCCAAACAGTCACATATATTGGCTGCAAACCTTGACCAATGTATGCTTATTGTGACTGTAAACTACCCAGAGACATCGACTACATTCATCGATCGTTTTCTTGCATCTGCAGAGGCTTATCGAGTTCCAGTGAAAATCATATTCAATAAAGTGGACAAATATTCACAAGAAGAACTCAGTTACCTCGATGCACTTATTAACCTATACACAAACATAGGTTATGAATGTTTTAAAATTTCCGCTAAACAGAATATTGGAATAGACACAATAAAAGCTGAGCTAAAAGATAAAGTTACTCTATTATCAGGTAACTCGGGTGTGGGCAAGTCAACACTTATCAACGCCATACTCCCTGAAGAATCTTTAAGAACAGGCGAGATATCTACCATCCACAACAAAGGAATGCATACAACAACATTTTCTGAAATGTTCCCTGTTGAAGGATCAGGATATATTATTGATACTCCGGGAATAAAAGGCTTTGGACTATTCGACATGGAGGAAGAGGAAATAGGACACTATTTTAAAGAGATATTTAAATTTTCCGCTGATTGTAAATATGGTAATTGTACTCACAGACACGAGCCCGGTTGTGCTGTTATAAAAGCTGTAGAGGACCATTACATCAGTCAATCAAGATATAACTCTTATCTTAACATGATACAGGATAAAGAGGAGGGAAAATATAGATCCGCTTACTAAATTACCTTATGATGATGAAATATAAATTATTTGCCGCTATATTATTTATGACGGCTTTTTGTGTTGTTGCACACGCAGCAAAGCCGAAAAAGGAATTGCCTGAAAAAAAAGGTGTTGAAAGTAT
This sequence comes from Bacteroidota bacterium, assembly GCA_023415545.1. Taxonomy (GTDB): domain Bacteria; phylum Bacteroidota; class Bacteroidia; order Bacteroidales; family Bacteroidaceae; genus Phocaeicola. Next base: position 12,975 of record JAEZKJ010000044.1, on the reverse strand, counting down.
AAACCGTGCCACTGCCGAAGCTCACATTGGCTTTCTAGCTTCTGATAACCTTCAAGGTCGTGAAGCTTCTGAGCAAGGTGGACGAATTGCTGGTGACTACATCATATCAATGTTAAAACAGATTGGATTGAAACCTCTTTTCAATGACTATGTACAACCTTTCGATGTATATCGTGCCGAACGACAGAAAAAAGGACAATATCAATTGCACCCAGACTCTATTGCTATACTTAAAAAAGGACCACATCAAAAGCTTCCTATGCGTAATATATTAGCTAAAATTGATGGAGTAAATCCTAACGAAATAGTTATTATTGGTGCACATTATGATCACCTTGGCATAGATAAAAATCTTGTAGGCGACAATATTTATAATGGAGCTGATGATAACGCATCAGGTGTATCAGCAGTTCTCCAAGTTGCAAAAGCATTTGTTGCAACAGGTGTACGCCCACAAAAAACTGTTATCTTCGCTTTTTGGGATGGTGAAGAGAAGGGACTTCTTGGCTCACGTTACTTCACGATGAGCTATCCGAAACTTGATAAAGTAAAAGGATACTTAAATTATGACATGATAGGAAGAAACAACAATGAGAATCAACCAAAACATGTTGTTTACTTTTATACTGCTAGCAAACCTATCTTTGGCGAGTGGCTTAAAAAAGATATTGAGACATATAGACTTCAATTGGAGCCCGACTACCGAGCTTGGGATAATCCTATAGGTGGAAGCGATAATGGAAGTTTTGCTAAAGTAGGTATACCTATCATATGGTATCACACTGATGGTCATCCGGATTACCATTTGCCTGGGGATCAAGCCGAAAAGATAAACTACAATAAAGTAGTCGATATTACTAAAGCTTCTTTCCTAAATATGTGGAATCTTGCTAATAGCGATTACTAAAAGAAGATTGATTAAAATAGATGCTCATTAAAAGTTACAAAAGGTGACATTAAAGCACACCATAATACAAGATGAGGGTGACCCAATTACTTTTGGGTCATCCTCTATTTTTTCTGATATGTCCAACCCTTCTTCCATAGCAAGGGGGTAAAAAGATAAGGCCTGCTCAAAATTACTTTTGACCAGGCCTCATCTTTTTATATTTATACTATTGTATAATCTTCTTTTTTAAATATTATTTTTGATTACCCAAATATGCTTTGACATTATTTTTTTATATCACAGCTACCTGCGCAACGTGGCTTAATCTGTTTGAAGAAGTCATTGCCTTTATCATCAACAAGGATGAAAGCAGGGAAATCTTCAACTTCAATTTTCCAAATAGCTTCCATACCAAGCTCAGGATACTCTACACATTCAATGCTCTTAATATTATTCTGAGCAAGGATAGCTGCAGGACCACCGATAGAACCTAAATAGAAACCACCATGATTTTTACAAGCATCTGTTACCTGTTGGCTACGATTACCCTTAGCAAGCATAATCATACTACCGCCATGTGATTGGAATAGGTCTACATACGAGTCCATACGACCTGCTGTAGTTGGGCCCATAGAACCACAAGCCATACCCTCTGGAGTCTTAGCTGGTCCGGCATAGTAAATAGGATGATCCTTTATGTATTGAGGAAGATCTTCTCCACGGTCAAGACGCTCTTTTAGTTTAGCATGAGCTATATCACGACCTACAATGATAGTACCATTCAAAGAAAGACGAGTAGCAACAGGATATTTTGTCAACTCTTTAAGTATTTCAGACATAGGTTGGTTAAGATTAATCTTAACAGCATCACCTTCACCTGCATTTCTTAATTCTACCGGTATAAGTTCTCCAGGATTATCATCCATCTTCTCGATCCAAATACCATCTTTGTTAATCTTACATTTGATATTTCTGTCAGCCGAGCACGATACACCAAGACCTATAGGACAAGATGCTCCATGACGAGGAAGACGAATAATACGTACATCATGAGCCATATATTTACCACCAAACTGTGCACCAAGACCTATTTTGTAAGCCTCTTCAAGCACTTGTTTTTCAAGTTCTACATCACGGAATGCACGACCATGTTCATTACCTGAAGTAGGAAGTTCATCGTAGAAGTGTGTAGAAGCAAGTTTCACTGTTTGAAGGTTCTTCTCAGCCGAAGTACCACCAATAACAAATGCAATATGATAAGGAGGACAAGCAGCAGTACCCAAGCTCTTCATCTTCTCAACAAGGAATGGGACTAAAGTATTTGGGTTTAGAACAGCTTTGGTCTCTTGATATAGATAAGTTTTGTTAGCCGAACCACCACCTTTAGTTACGCATAGGAATTTATACTCCATACCTTCAGTAGCCTCGATATCAATCTGAGCAGGAAGATTAGTTTTTGTATTTACCTCATCGTACATGTTAAGAGGAGCATTCTGCGAATAACGAAGATTTTCCTCTGTATAAGTTTTGTAAACTCCTAATGATAGAGCCTCTTCATCGCAATAACCGGTCCAAACATGCTGACCTTTCTCACCATGTATTATTGCAGTACCTGTATCTTGGCAAATAGGAAGTTTACCTTTTGCTGATACTTCAGCATTGCGAAGGAAAGTAAGAGCTACATATTTATCGTTATCACTTGCTTCAGGATCAGAAAGTATCTTAGCAACTTGTTCGTTGTGTGAACGACGAAGCAAGAAAGAAACATCACGGAATGCAGCGTTTGCCATTGCTGTCAAACCCTCTTTTGCAACCTTAAGAATTGGTTGTCCTTCGAATTCTCCAACAGACACATAATCTTTTGTCAAAAGATAGTATTCTGTTTTATCAGCGCCCAAATCGAACATTGGCTGATAATGAAACTCAGGTGTTGCCATAATTTTTATATTATTAATTAATTTGTTAAATGATAGTGAGACAAAGGTAACAACTATTATTGAAATTTTTCCTTAATGAGGTTTAAAAACTTTCGGAAAGTGGCTACCTTTGCAGTCGCATTTTTTTAATAATAATTACAGGACGAATGAAGAGAACGACAAAGCTACTTTATCTATTATTTTTGCTTAATTGCTTTTTTAACCACACACATTCACAAACATTAAAATTATCATCTAGAGACAGCATCACTGAGAACCTCAAAAAGTTGTACACCAAACGTGAGGTAATGATAAAGATGCGCGATGGCATAAAACTATATACTGCCATTTATGAGCCAAGAGATAAATCGACCAAGCATCCCACTTTAATGATGCGCACTCCATATTCATGTTCTCCATATGGTGAAGGATTCGATCGTGCATTCTACAGCTCATTGAAAAATTATATTGAGAATGGTTACATCATCGTTTTTCAAGATGTACGTGGACGACATAAAAGTGAAGGAGAGTTCGTTCAAGTTAGACCTTTATTAAAAAATAAGAAGAGTAAAAAAGATATTGATGAGGCAACCGACACTTACGATACTATTGAGTGGCTTATAAACAATACAAACAGCAATCAAAAAGTAGGTACATGGGGCATCAGTTATGATGGATTTTATGCAACAATGACAGCATCGAGCAACCATCCTGCACTGAAAGCTGTGTCACCTCAGGCACCTGTTACCGACTGGTTCCGTGGGGATGACCGTCATCATAATGGTGCCTTCACACTACTTCAAACAACGAATTTCCTTCCACGTCTTGAAGGAACAAATATTGGCCGTGGAGTTATTAACGACATTGTTAAGAACGATGTATACACTGACCTTCTTAAAGTTGGCACTTTCCGTGACATTGATAAAATGGTAAATGATACCACAGAGACAATGTGGAACAATATTAAAAACCATCCAAACTTCGATGAATTCTGGAAAGAGCGTGATGCACGCCAATCATGCTACAACCTAAAACCTGCTATCCTGGTAACCGGTGGTCTGTTCGATTCCGAGGACTGCTATGGAGCATGGGAGACATATAAAGCAATTCGTAAACAGTCGCCAAACACAGAGCTTTATCTTGCTTTCGGCCCTTGGTGGCATGGGGCATGGACAAGAAGAGATTTCCAAGGATTTGGTAACATCTACTTCGGTAACAACACATCACAATATTATCAGGACAACATTGAGTATCCTTTCTTTAGATACTATCTTGAAGGCAAAGGAGATAAACCAAAAGAAAAGGTAAGTATATTCTTTTCGGGTGATAATAGTTGGAAAGTATATGACCAATGGCCTTTAGCTGATATGACCCCTACTCCATTATATATTCATGGTGATGGTTCAGCATCAACTCAGGCTCCACAATTAAAAAGTTCATCAAGCAAATATGTGTCGGATATGGAACATCCTGTACCATATACAGCTAATCCTACAACTTATCGTACTAAAGAGTTTATGGTCGATGATCAGAGATTCGCTTCAACCCGCCCTGACGTACTAACATTTGTTAGTGCTCCACTTACCGATACCCTTAGACTTGGTGGACCTATAGAGGTTGAGTTAAAAGTGGCAATCGAAGGGACAGATGCCGACTTTATGGTAAAAGTTATCGATGTATTCCCTGAGAACTTTGAGTATAGTGATGAAATAAAACAGAAGCAAAATATAAATTATCCTATGAGTGGATATCAACTCATGGTACGTGGTGAACTATTTAGAGGACGTTATCGCGAAGGTTTTGATAATCCTAAGCCATTCAAGCCTGGTAAAGTAACAGATGTAAATTATACTCTATATGATGTAGCTCATACATTCCTGCCGGGACATCGCATTATGATACAGATACAGAGCTCATGGTTCCCTATTATCGATCGTAATCCACAGAAGTTTATTGATACTTACAAATGTGGCATTGAAGACTTCTTAATGAAACAGACAATAGAAATTTTTCACCAACAAGGTGCTGCCTCAAGAGTTTTATTACCTGTAATCAAATAATAAAAGAGCTCTTTTTCTATCTTTCTCACTTTGAAGTCTATTCAATTGAAATGGTAGAAAAAGAGCTAATAATTTATATATGACTTTAATCAACTATCAAATTGCTGATACGCGATATAAGTTCATTACCCAGTGCACTCTTGTTTTCTATATGCTGTAACACGGCAGTAACAAATGTATTACTTTCGAATACACCTCTCACCTGTTCAAAATCTTGAATTTGGTCTTCATGGCTACCATCAGCTCCAAATCCGGTCATTGCTGAGAGTGAGAACTCTTTCTTAGCATCAGCATAAACCATTTTATCTAGAGTAACAACTGCCTTCATCCACTCGTTAACAATGTGAACTATATCTTTGGCAGTAATAGTCGATGCATCAAGTTTATAATATTTAAGCATCATTTCATAAGCCCAAGTCCACTCATAAGTATAATAATTGGTGTGCATCACCTCAAATCGCTCATGAATCTGATCAACGTTAGTAAGAACATCATTTTCAATATCACTCATCAACCTCTCAATCTCACTCTTTGGAGCAATAAGACCTGAAACGTCAACCCACTCCCCTTTACCAATCTCTGTATCGGGTATTAATCTATCTCTTATCGATTGATCATTGTCAGGTATAATTCCTTCTAATCTTTTTATTACAGAGTTTCCCAAGAACTTATTAACAGCCAAGTCATAATAGTTTATACCATTAACAAGCGATGAGTTCTTAATTTTAGCACTTTGATATGAATATGTCTCCGATGTCTCACCCGATACCCTTTTAAGTTCCTTTAGTATATTAATACCATTAAGCATCTTCTGTATAGTATAAGGACTTAGCAGATTATAGTTAATCTGATCAAGACGATTAGGGTCGGTACGTCCATCGCGCTTAGGCCATTTTTGTGCATCGCGTATAGTACCAACACTTCGTAAATTCACACCGGGAACAAGATATGTTGTATTTTGTTGCTCAATAAGATATGAGAAAGGAAGATTTGAAGTATCTGCATGATTCACATGTCGCCCCATAACAAGCGAGAATGCACCAATACGAGCAGGCCAAAGTATGTATGAGTCCGAAGTAGTTTTGGCACCTCTCTCCATAGCTCCTTGATGAATAGGGCCAAGCTTATACATATGATTACTTTGGTTAGAACCCGAACCGGCATTCATGAATGAGAACATACCTGCAATAAGCAGCGTTGATTTATGGTGTGTCACAGTAAAAGGTCCTGCAAAGATGGCACAAGCCTCTCCGTTTTCCTCCTGACAATTACTAAAGAAAAGAGAATCAGATGCTGAATATGTGTGCCCTAAATGACATGCCTGACCAATAAAACAGCGAGTAATCATTGTTCCATCTTCTAGACTTGAGCCACTGGATATTATAAAGTCATCGCACACAACACCATATCCTATATGTACAGGAGCAACTTTACAACTGTTTATGGAGCCATTTTTAAGTCGGCCTGCACCTTCAATGCTACAATAGTCACCTATTCTGACATTCTTTATGTATCCCGCATTTACTATGGTAACGTTATCACCTATTGTACCAATATCCGAAGCATTTTCATCAGCATAATTAAATATGATGCTTTTCATCTTGCTTATCAGTTGAGGACGGTGTCGATAAAGAGCCATGAAGTAAGCCTGATGAGCCGAAAGACGATCATGAATATATACTTCACGACCACCAGTTTCATTAAGGACAGCGACCTCAACGCCATTACCAAAACGGCTTTTCCCGTCGACAAGGATGATATCAACATTCTCAATAAAAACATTATTACCAATAGTATAATTGGCAATATAGTTCTTTATGTTCTCGATACAACAATTATCGCCTATTGTAACATTGTGTAAAGTTGAGTTTATAATGCCTGAATGTTTCTTTATACCACCGGCTAAAGTAAACTCCTCTTTAAAATTTCCTAACTTAACTTCACCCGAGAAGTTAGTGTTTTGAACATATTTAGGGTCAAAATCTAGGTCGACCTCTATTTTAGACCAATCTTTAGCTTTACAGGATTGATTTTCGAGAATCATTATCTCATCATCCCTCAATAAGCGATAATTTTTCATAATACCTTTGGTTATTGTTCCTCTATATCTTCATATGTTTGATATAGGAAATTGTTATATGGATATTTTTGAACATGCAGTTCACGTACTCTATTATAAATCTTCTCTTTCAATTCATCATAATTTGTCTTCTCTTTAGCCGAAATAAAGAAACAATTATCATTTAGTTTCGCCATCCATGTCTTCATAAGTTCGTCCAAGGAGATATTTTCCTTTGTTTTAGGAGTAAGGTCATCATCAGCTTTCTCAACATATGAATAAGCATCAATTTTATTAAATAGAATCATCGAAGGTTTATCCGATGCACCAAGTTCGGCTATAGTATTTTCAACCACTTTTATCTGGTCCTCAAAATCAGGATGCGAAATATCTACAACATGAATAAGCAAATCAGCTTCACGAACCTCGTCAAGAGTTGATTTAAAAGATTCCACAAGGTCAGTAGGGAGTTTACGAATAAATCCTACAGTATCGGTTAATAGGAATGGAAGATTACCAATAATAACTTTTCTTACAGTGGTATCCAAAGTAGCGAAAAGTTTATTCTCGGCAAAGACCTCACTCTTAGCAAGAAGATTCATTAATGTGGATTTACCAACATTAGTATACCCTACAAGAGCTACACGAATAAGTTCACCACGATTTTTGCGTTGAGTTACTTTCTGTTTATCAATCTCAGCCAATCTACCTTTTAACAGCGACATACGGTTAAGGATGATACGGCGGTCCATCTCCAGCTGAGTCTCACCGGGACCTCTCAATCCCACTGATCCACCCTTACCACTACCTGAACCACCACCTTGACGTTCAAGGTGAGTCCAAAGTCTCTGTAAACGAGGTAACATATATTTATATTGAGCAAGTTCAACCTGTGTTTTAGCATTAGCAGTTTGTGCTCGCATAGCGAAGATATCGAGAATAAGTGATGTTCTATCAAGAATTTTCACCTTTAATGAAGCCTCAATATTACGTATCTGTTTAGCCGAAAGCTCATCATCAAAAATCACCATACCAATTTCTCTCTCAGCATCAGCCTCATCTTGAATATATTGTTGAATTTCCTCAAGTTTACCCTTACCAACATAGGTAACTTTGTTAGGTTCTATTTTTTGAGTAAATCTCTTTACCACCTTAGCACCTGCAGTATGCGCCAAGAACTCCAATTCGTCAAGGTATTCATCTGTTTTACGTTCATCCTGCGATTGGGTAATCAATCCAACCAAAATAGCAGTTTCAACCTGCGCTTCCGAAATTACAAATTCTTTCATTTATCAACTGATATATAAGTATGTGGCAAATATAACAAAAAAAAGGGTGAAACATGTTCACCCTTTTTAAACTATTATGTCATTTATCTTAGTCTAAATGATTATTTTGTAGGAAGAGCATTTTCCCAACCTTCATTCTGTTGTGTGCAGAAACCTGCATTTATCTCATCAGCAGGAATAGGGAAAACAAATTTAGCAATGTCAAATGGTTTGTAACCAGGTATTGATACAGTTAATCCCATTCTACGAGCATCATAAAAACGATGTCCTTCAGCTGCAAATTCACGAATTCTCTCATCTGCTATGAATGATAATAGTTCTTCTTTTGTTGAAGGAAGGTCATCAACAGATGTGATATCTTTATCACGCTTAGCTGTATATAGTAGATAATCCTTAGCTGAATCTAATTGACCATTTCTAGCCTCTACCTCTGCCACAATTAAGCTCATCTCTGATTTACGGAATACAGGAATATTGCTTGTAGCAGCTGATGTTGGAATACCCTGATATTTCAAAGTTTTCTTTCCACTCAATAATTTGGTTCTGATATCATTATCACCAAATAAATTAATTACATTAGTTGTCAAAGTACAACCATAAGAACCATATAATGTATTTAATGCATTAGCTGAGAGGTTATCAGATTCATTCTTTGCAATAGTAAATAAATCTTCTGATGTTATAGCCAATGATCTCCACATAGATACATAAGCTTCATCTGTAGGTTCTGAATCATCTCCTTTTCCATCACCTTTACCCTTTAATTCTATAGCAAGTAAAGCTGCTGTTTTAGCATCACCATATTCTCCCATTGACATACATACTCTGGCTTTTAAAGCTTGAATTGCCATTGGACCCATATAAAATGCGCTTGGAATTATCTCACTTTCATCAGCAAAAGTCTCTGCATTGTCAATATCATCCATTATCTGCTCATATGTTTTACCAACAGTAGCACGAGAAACTTTTTCAAACTCTTTAATAGGTTCATCTATAACCAAAGGAATACCTAAATTATTAGTTCCAGCTTGATAAGGTAATGCAAAAATATTAACCAAGTAGTAATTTGCAAGTGCCCTCATCGCATATGATTGTGATAAGTATGATTTAAGTTCAGCAATACCATCTTCATCAATATTTAACTCAGCTGCTTTTGCTAAAATTTCTTTACCTCCCTTAATAGTACGTGTAGTTCTATCAATTATTTTATAACCATAGTTCCAAATATCTTCTAGCTCTGCGTCTGTATCTTGTACAATCCAAGCACTTTGGTAATAGAAATGACCTGAACTTCTATTTCCCTCACTTATACCTGCACAAAAATCACCATAAGCAGTAGCATAATTTCCTAAGAAACGATAAGAACCTAAAGCATAATATGCTCCGTTCATACCATTTTGAACATCTTGCACTGATTGATAAGCATCCTCAGTTGGTATCTGCTGATAATTTTCAGTATCAAAATCACATGATGTTATACTCAATAACATCATTGAAGATAACAAAAATTTATATATATTTTTCATGTTATATTTATATTTACAAATTAAAATCCTACATTAACACCGAACATAACATTTCTAGGAAGTGGGTAGTTCCACCACTGTACACCATCAGGAGTTATACCTGCAGGATCAAAACCACGATAATTATCTGCACAGAAGGTATAGAGATTTTCAGCATTAACAAAGACACGGCAATTTCTCATACCTACTTTTGAAATTAATGATTTAGGCAAAGTATATCCTAAAGTAACAGAGCGTACTTTTAAATAATCTCCATCCATTAAGAAGCGTGAAGAAGCACTAGCCTCATAACCTCCATCAGTTGTCAAACGTGGTACATCTGTAATATCACCTGGTTTTTGCCAACGATTTTCATAGACATATCTGTTAAAGTTTTCATAGAATGAACTACCTGTTTGTTCATCATAACGTAAGTTACTACCGTAAATCTTAGCACCCATTGAATAATTCAACTGAACAGATAAATCAATGTTCTTCCATTTTAAAGTAGAACTAATAGAGCCTGCAAAGTCAGGATTAGGATCACCTAAATAACGTTTACCTGCTTCATTATAATTTTTAGTAGTTTCAGTTCCTTCAGTACCTTTATACCACATAGCCTCACCTGTTTCAGGATCTACACCTGCATATTCTTTCATCTTAAATTGATATATAGGATATCCAACTTCTGTAATTTGTACAGAACCCTCTATTGGATTATCAGTACTAAGTTTTTCCACCTTGTTCTTATTAAGAGAACCTGTTAATGATATATCCCACATCCAATCATTATTACGTATCAACTGAGCATTGATAGTAGCTTCAAAACCTTTATTCGATAATTCACCTATATTTTTATAGTAAGAAGCAATACCGGTTGTCATAGAAAGAGGCACAGCAAATACCATATCTTTTGTTTTATGAGAGTAGTAATCCAACTCAATATTTAATCTTTCAAACAAAGAGATATCAAGACCGACATTAAACTTATGAGTTTGTTCCCATTTTAAGTCAGGATTACCAAATTGTTCATGTGCAGAACCTGGCAAGTTATTATAATCCCATCCAAAGCCAAAAAGATTACGAGATGCATACCAAGAACCACCTACTTCCTGATTACCTGAAGTTCCATAACTTGCACGTAAAGTAAGATTAGTCAACCAATCCTTTGTACCTTCCATGAATTTTTCAGAAGAGATACGGTATTTTGCACCTAAAGACCAGAATGGAGCCCAACGATTATTGCTACCAAATCTTGAAGATGCATCATAACGCAAGCTACCTGAGAGATAGTATTTACCTTCATAATCATATTGAGCATTAGCAAAGAAAGAAGCAAGCACTAAATCATATCTGGAAGTTGAAGCACTTCCTGGAACAGCAGCATTACTTACCTGATTCATATAATCTAGAGGATAATTAGAAGAAGCCAAGTAGGCATATTTAAGCATTGTTTTTTGGCCCTCTTGACCTAACAAGAAGTTTACATTATGCTTTCCATTGAATGTATTGATGTAATTTAATGTATTGGTAATACTTAATTGAGTATTTGTAGTATAATTATCTTCACCCATACCACGCATATCTGCTCCCTGTGGCTGCATAAATGACCAATAGCCGAATTCATCAACAAACATTAAATCAATGCTTGCACGTGTTAACCAGAATAATTTATTACTGAAGTTTAGCTGGACAAATGGAGAAAGGGTAGCACGATATTGTTTTGCATTGCTAACATCGCCTTTATCGCTTCGTTGAGCAACAGGATTATAGCCTGAATAACTTGTATCCCAGTTCCACTCGCCATTTTCATTGCGTACTGGAGTCATTGGGTTCATCATATAAGCCATTGTTATAGGGTCAGAGAAATAGCCTCCACCTGCTCCCATATTTGTTTCTGTATATGAAAGATTTGTATTAAATCCATATTTTACAAGTTTTGAAGGTTGTTGTTCCATATTATAACGGAAAGTATAACGAGATAAATCCTTTCCTATAACAATACCCTCTTCATTCATATAACCCACAGAAAGATAATACTTAACAGCTTTATCATCTTTACCACCGCTACTAATATCAAAACCATACTCTTGAACAAGTCCTGTACGAGTAACTTCATCTACCCAATCTATATCATAACCATACTTTTGTGCGTTTGAATACCAACCACCTGTGAAAAAGTCATAGAAATCAGTAGCACCAGCTTTATCATAAGTATATCCTAAGCCATAACCTTCATTATAGTAACCCATAGTAGAACCTGAGCCATAATCTTCATAAGCATTCAAAAGAGCTTCTGTAGCCAATTCCATATGTTGAGCAGCGTTTACTCTCTTATAACTATTTGGAATAGAAGGAAGAGTTTCGAAACCTACTTTTGCTGTAAAATTAACTTGAGGTTTTCCAGACTTACCTTTTTTTGTAGTAATAACGATAACACCATTTGCTGCGCGAGCACCATAGATAGATGTTGCTGTTGCATCTTTCAAAACAGTCATGCTTTCAATATCATTCGCATTCAATGAAGCAAGAGGAGAAGACTCTTGTCCTTCATCTGCACGCACGCCAACTGCATCTGCAAAGAAAGGAACGCCATCAACAACATACAAAGGTTGAGTTCCTGAATTTAAAGAATTACGACCACGAATGTAAATTGTTGCAGGAGCTCCTGGCTGACCTGAACCAATGTTCATTTGTAGACCAGGTACTGTACCTTCTAGAGCCTTAATTGGATTGGCATCATTTTTACTTTCAATTTTATCTCTTCCTAAAGTTGTTGCGGCACCAGTAAAAGCAGCTTTTTTAGTTACCCCATATCCAGTTACAACTACTTCATCAAGAACCTCTGCATCAATCTTCAAAACAATCTTCATATTTGGCTTTATTGAAAGTTCTTGTGTAGTCATACCAATATATGAAACTATAATTGTTTTGGCTGAACTAGGTAGATTTGTAATGTTAAACTTACCATCCATATCAGTTACAGTACCAAGAGAAGTACCTTTCACTAAAACAGATGCTCCTACTACAGGCATACCATCTTCATCTGATAATACGATACCAGAGATTTTTGATGTTTGTGCCGATGCAAAACCTATACACATAATGAGTAAGGTTAATGATAGCATTAATCTTCTTTTCATAAATTCTCTCATAAAGTTAAAAAAACAATTATTTTTTATTACAATTACATTGCTGCAAATATATTATTTAAATTTTAAATTCAACATATTTTAATACCAATTTATAAAAAAAAG
>JAEZKJ010000042.1 GCA_023415545.1 Bacteroidota bacterium | reverse complement strand
GCTGCTCATTATATTCAAATCCTGCTGATTCAAGTTTCTTTATAATCACTTGTTTATCCACATTCATGTCATCACAAAGTTCATCAAGTGATGAGTAACAATCACGTAATTTCATGTTGATGAAGCTGAATAGCATCATCGGATCTTGAGGTAGTTCCATCTTCTGCATCCTATTTTTTAAATCTGCCACAAAAGTAATCATTTATAATGAAATAACATTTTTCATCGTTATTCTAATTATATAATTAACAAATCCACTAACAAATTATAATAAAGGAAAAAAACACTCTGCTGAAACAATAAATATAATTGTTTCAGCAGAGGTAAATACAAAATTATTAGCTACATTATTTTTAAAATGGTCATCTTGAAACTAAAGTGATGATAATATTCTAATAAGCTTTCTTATAAAGCTTAAGAATATTTTTTTCACTTACTTAACGCAAGTTCGTTTATATGAACGATAACCATATGCCACAATAACCACAAAGCAGATAAATGGAAGAACAAACGAAACGTTCACAGTTGGTAAGCCTGCAATTACGTTCATGTCAATAATTGAAGCCTGCAAAGGAGGCATTACAGAACCACCCAAGATTGCCATAATAAGTCCGGCAGCACCGAACTTGGCATCGTCACCCATTCCGGTTAGTGCAATACCATAAATGGTTGGGAACATAAGTGACATACATGCAGAAACAGCAACCAAACAGTACATACCCCAAATATTTTGAAAGAAAATAACGCCTAAAGTAAAACATCCTCCGGCTACAGCCAATATTGCCAACAACTTGCCGGCATTTATATAACGTAGGAAATATGTGCAAACAAAGCGACTTGCGCAGAAGATAATCATAGCAATAATATTATATCGCTGCGATAAAACTTCAGCTGCCTGTTCATCCATCCCTTGCGACATAAACAAACGTGTACCATATTGGATAATAAAAGTCCAACACATAATCTGCACACCTACATAAAAGAATTGTGCAATAACTCCTTCGCGATAATGTGGTATTGAGAAAATACGTTTTATTGTTGGAATAAAGTTGATGCTATGCGATTGATCTCCATTTTTAGGCATCTTAGAGAACCAAATTACTAAAAACATCATTATTATTACAATACCAATAATAAGGTAGGGAGCAATTAATACAGATAAATCAGAATCACGCAGTGCTGAAAATTCAGTGTCCGAGAGTTCAGCTCTTTCGGCAGTAGTCATTGGATTAAGCTGTGCTTGAATAAAATTCATAGCAACAAACATACCCAACAAAGAGCCTAACGGATTAAAGCATTGAGCAAGATTCAAACGACGCGTAGCTGTCTCTTCGCTTCCCATAGATAGAATGTATGGATTAGCACTGGTTTCAAGAAAAGATAGTCCGCAAGTCATTATGAAATACGCAATAAGGAAAGGAAAGTACTCACCTATTTCTTTAGAGGGAAAGAAAAGTAAAGCACCAATAGCATATAATCCTAAGCCTAACAGAATACCTGCTTTATATGAATACTTCCTAATAAACATCGCAGCAGGAAAAGCCATAGCAAAATAACCTCCATAAAAAGCTACCTGAACAAGTGCACCTTCTGTAACATTCATACGGAAGATTTTAGAGAAAGCTTTAACCATAGGATTAGTAATATCATTAGCAAATCCCCACAATGCAAAACAAGCGGTTATTAAAATGAAAGGAAGAAGGCTCTTCCATGTGCCGTCTCCTACGATAAATGCTTTTTTATTGTTTTCCATAATTAATTAGAAATTACGTTTTTTATTTGTGATTTATGTTGTATCGCACCACATGCTACGGCTTGTGTCAACAAATTACCAATAGCTGTTGCCTCTACAGGCCCTGCTATTACAGGTATACCAAGTTTTTCCTCTGTCAATCGGTTGAGCAAACTATTAAGGCAACCTCCTCCAATAATATGTAAGCGTTCTATTGGTTGTGGAAGAAGTTTGTTTAGTGTCTCAATAGCTATACGATATCGCTCGGCTAATGATTGCAAAACGCAACGCACATATTCCCCTTGTGTTATAGGAACTTTAAAATCATTTGTTTTACAATAATTAGCAATGGCCTCTTCCATATCTGTTGGATTTTGGAATAGTTCATTATCAACATCGATATAAGCTGCATCCAAAACTTTTTCTGCCTCCGAAATCAAAAAATTATAATCTACACAAAGCCCTCTCTTTTGCCATTGTCGCATAAGAGACTGCAGAATCCATAGACCGGTAATATTTTGCAAAAAGAGGATCTTATCTTCAACACCACCTTCATTTGTAAAGCCTCCTATACGTGCCTCTTCAGTAAGAATAGGCTCATCCAATTCTACACCTAACAACGACCAGGTACCTGAACTTAAAAAGGCACTGACACTCCTTTTATCCTCTTGGAAAGGAACAGCATAAACAGCACTTGCAGTATCGTGTGAACCGACAGATATTACACTTACCGACTCGGGAAGTCCTAATTCTTCAGCTATAGATGGCAATAAAGTACCACGTACCTCTCCTGGTTTAAGTATTTTACCAAACAGATGTTCAGGTAATCCTAATTCTTGTATCAAAGAGTTATTCCATTTACGTTGTTTTGCATCCAACATTTCAGAAGTAGAAGCTATGCTATACTCATTTCCAGGAACTCCTGTCAAGTAATAGGCAAATAAATCAGGCATAAAAAGTAGATAAGAAGCTTCATTAAGCCATGACTCATTCTCTTTTTTCATTCCATAAAGTTGGAATAGTGTATTGATAGACATTGGTTGTATTCCTATATTACTATAGTGATCCGATATATCCATCTTACCGAATAGTTCATCAGGAAGCCCATTAGTTGAGGAATCCCTATAACAATAGGTATTTCCCATTAAGTTGCCAGCCTTATCGACCAATCCAAAATCCACGCCCCACGTATCTATACCTATAGCGCACACATCATCATATTTACGAGCTGCTTTCTTTAATCCCTCTTTCATCTCTTCAAAGAGTGCAGGAAAGTCCCAATAAAGATGATGTCCTATAGATATTTGCCTATTTGTGAAACGATGTATCTCATCAAGTTTAAGATTATCATTTTCAATACGACCGGCTATTACTCGACCACTTCCTCCTCCAAAATCAAGTGCTATGAATGTACTCATTTTTTTCCTAAGATATAGGTTTGTAAATCATCTATCTCAGCCTGTGACAAAACATTATAATCTCCTTTAGATTGTAAAATTATGCGACAAGCCATTTCAAAAAATGTAGCACGTTCGAAAGCCTCATCGAAAGTTTTTCCACACACTACCTGACCATGTTTACGTAACAGACATGAATTATGTGTTTTAAGAGCAGCAATAACATTTTCTGCCAATTCAGGTGAACCAGGGCGATAATATGGAATAACAGGAATTTCACTTCCCACATGGCATGGTATCTCTGCTGTAACATTGAAATTTGCAGGTATATCTTTCATACAAGCAATAGTTGTAGCAAAAGGAGACTGGAAATGCAAAACCACATTTACATCATCACGTTCACGCAATACTCCCAAATGGAAACCACTCTCCATAGAAGGTTTTACTCCATTAAGAATTTCACCTGTTGACACCGAGCAAATCGACACTTTCTCCTCTGTCAAGGTAGGAACCCATGAACCTGTACCCGAGACTAAAGCTTCTTCACCAATTCTCCATGAGATATTACCGCTGCTACAAAGAGTAAGTCCAGCGTTGCCCACTCTATGCGCTTGAGCAATGAAGTGGGCTATTTGTTCTGCTGTAATCATTATCGTATTTTTATTTTATTACTTATATAT
>JAEZKJ010000167.1 GCA_023415545.1 Bacteroidota bacterium | reverse complement strand
ATTGTAGACAATAATAATGGCGAACGTTTTGAGACATATATTATTAAGGGTGAAAGAGGTTCAGGAGCTATTTGTCTAAATGGTGCTGCTGCTAGAAAGGTACAAGTAGGCGACATTATAATTATTATGTCGTATGCTCTTATGGATTTTGAAGAGGCAAAAAGTTTTACCCCTTCAGTGATTTTCCCTGATCCTTTCTCGAATAAATTGATAAAATAAATATGCTTTATTGCACAACTTATACGCTTACATAAAAAGTAACACTATAAGTTGTGCAATTATTACTCTACTAAACATTGCTACAGGGTATACTGTGGCGTAACTTACCGATGGATTATCACCAGGAATGGTGTCATTAGCATAATTTAGGGCCATAGGGTTGGCCATACCACCACAAATCATTCCACTCACTCTTCCATAATCTATATTTAACCATTTTAGTGATATTAATCCGATTATTATCACAGGTATAAAAGTTAATGCAAATCCTAAACCTATCCATATAAAACCTTCCGGACGCATTACTGTTTCGAAGAATTGAGCTCCTGAATCTAGTCCAAGACAAGCAAGATATAGTGAGAGACCTATTCCTCGTAACATTAGGTTAGCACTTGTTGTAGTGTATGTGACCAAATGAAATCGAGGGCCAAAGCAACCTATAATTATTCCTATAATGATTGGTCCTCCGGCTAATCCTAATTTCACAGGCGTTGTAATGCTTGGTATTGTTATAGGAATAGAACCAAGTATCAGTCCCAAGAATATACCTATGAATATGGCTGCAAGATTAGGGCTATTCAATGTTTTTATAGCATTACCTAACAATTTTTCAACCTTTTCTATAGCATCTTTTTCGCCAACAACAGTAAGTCGGTCTCCGAATTGTAAAACTAGTTCAGGAGTAGCCAAAAGTTGAACTCCACTTCTAAAAACACGGCTAATATTTATACCATAGCTATTTCGTAAGCGCAGTGAACCTAATTTTTTACCATTTATTTCAGGGCGGCTTATAATGATATGCTTTGATACAAGCTGGCTATCTATAGCGTTCCAATCAATTTCATTACTATTCCAATCCTCCTTTTCTATCTTTCCAAAGAGTATGGTGAGGGCAGGAAGATCTTTTTTTGTTGTTATAACTAATAGTTTATCGCCCTCCTTAAGGATTTTATCGGAAGTAGGGATGGAAACTTTGTTATCTCTCCAAAGACGAGAAATAACAAACTTCGGGTAACATAATTGAGCAATTTCTTTAATGTTTTTATTATAAATTCCAGGGTTGTGTACCGAAAATGTTGCAATGTATGTTTGATCATTATTCGAAGGGTTTTCCTCTTCAATATTTTCAGGTTTAACAAATATCTTCCTTATAAATAGGAGAGCTAAAATTACACCAACA
This sequence comes from Bacteroidota bacterium, assembly GCA_023415545.1. GTDB lineage: Bacteria > Bacteroidota > Bacteroidia > Bacteroidales > Bacteroidaceae > Phocaeicola. Next base: position 7,747 of record JAEZKJ010000167.1, on the reverse strand, counting down.
ACTCCCAATGGGTATGTTACTGCACAGCCTAAAGCTGCTCCATTAGATGAAATCCCAATTTGTGAAAGGGCTTGTTGCGAAGCTCCCAATGCCGGAGTATTAGTAGTAGCACCACAAAGTATTCCCACCATATTGTCCATAGGAATTCCTATTGTTTTACTAATTAATACAGCCATAGTTGTTCCTAAAAGGATGAGTAATAACACTAAGATATTTAACTTCACACCCCCTTTTCGAAATGAACTCATAAAACCCGGACCTACTTGAAGACCGAGTTCATAAACAAAAAGAACAAGACCAAAACTTTCAGCATATTTCAGCATGTCAGAGTTTATTGATAAACCAAAATGACCTGCTAAGATTCCTGTAAAAAAGACGAAAGTTACGCCAAGAGATATGCCACTGATATGTATTTTACCAAGACCTAGTCCGATAGCTATTATCAATGATAATACTATCACGGCTTGTACCGGTGAATGTTCAATGAATATGCTATATAGCCAATCCATAAAAAATAAAAAAGAAAAATTATTCTACTTCAAATTCAACATTTAACAAAGTATCAATAGGCTCCACAGCTATAGAGTCGGAGTCACTAGCGTGTGGCAGATATGTACTACATTCGAAACCTCTTGACAATTTGTGATTAGGTTTATTAAACTTTGCATGGTATTTTTGGAAATCCTTATCTTTTAATACTTTTTCCATGAAATATCCAAAGATAGGAAGAGCAGTTCGGCTACCTTGTCCAAGTTGACCACTTCTAAAATGAATACTTCTATATTCTCCACCTACCCATGCTCCAGCTACAAGATTTGGAGATACTCCCACAAACCAAGCATCTGAGTGATTAGATGAGGTACCAGTTTTACCCCCAAATTCAGTTCCGGAATTGAATATATCGAAACTCCAAAGAGCTTGTGAGGTACCATCTCTTTCAGTTAATCCTCCTCTTAACATTTGTTGCATAAGGAAAGCACTTTCGTAAGGTATAGCTTCTTTTTTATTCTGTTTAGAAGTATATATTACATTACCATCTTTATCCTCAATTCGTGTAACGAGAATAGGATCAATGGATACTCCATCATTCATAACAGTTCCATACGATGAAACTAGTTCAAGAAGAGAAACATCTGATGCTCCAAGACTAAGAGCTGGTGCATTCACCAGCTTAGTTTTAATACCCATTGCATAAGCAGTGTTAATAATATTCTCTATACCTACTTCCTTAGCAAGATTAGCAGCTATTGTATTAACCGATTGTGCAAAAGCTACCCTTAATGACATTGTATCGTAAGTACATCCACCATTTGCATTATGAGGATTCCACATCTTCTTCTCACCTTTATCAAGCACTTCCCAAGGATGGTTTTCATCAACTCGTATATCACATGGAGACATTCCCTGATTCATGGCTTCAGCATAAACAAAAAGTTTAAATGTAGAACCTGGTTGTCGTGTCGATAAAACTTTGTCATATTTCCACGAGTCATAATTTATATCTCCAACCCAAGCTCTTACCTCACCATTTTGAGGCTCTATAGCAACAAAACCACAATGCATAAAATGTGCCATATATCTTATAGAGTCCATCGTGCTGAAGGTAGTATCTTTTATACCTACTTTATAATCAAAGACTTGACATCTATGTGGTTTGTTAAGATAATAAGCTATGGAATCTTTATCATTCCTATACTTTTTCTTCAAATACTTATATGCAGAGGTCTTAACAGCTAAATCTTCAATAAAGTTTGGAATCTCTTTTCCTTGTTGATCACGCCAAGGAGCATCTTTACCCCAATGACCATTAAAATTTTTCTGCACTTGTTGCATCTTCTTGTTTACAGCCTCTTCAGCATATTCCTGTAAACGGCTGTCGAGCGTGGTATAAATTTTGAGACCATCAGTATAAATATCGTAATCATTCTCTTTACACCAATCTTTAAGATAGTTAGCTACAGCATCCCTAAAATAAAGTGCTGATCCCTCATAGTTATTCTCAATTCTTGAACTTAGTACAATTGGCTTGTCACACTCTTTTATATACTCTTCTTCAGTAATAATATTATGATCTTTTAAATTACCAAGTACCACATTTCTTCTTTTCAGACTATTCTGTGGATTTAATTTAGGATTATAATATGTAGTAGCTTTAAGAAGCCCAACTAATACAGCCGATTGTCCAACCGTGATATTTTTGGGTGTAGTATCGAAATATTTGTGACATGCTGTTTTGATCCCATAAGTGTTACTTCCAAAATCAACAGTATTGAAATACATAGTAAGAATCTCCTCTTTGCTATATAATAACTCGATCTTAACAGCCGATACCCACTCTTTACATTTCATTATGAGAAGTTTTACACCTGGTATCTTACCTAATAAACCAGTTGAATATTGTGATCTTACCTTAAAAAGGTTTTTTACCAACTGTTGCGTTATTGTACTTGCCCCACGTGCTTCACCATGTATTATATAGTCTTTGCCTGCAGCAAATACTCCTTTAAAATCTATACCAAAATGATTATAAAATCGTTCGTCCTCAGTACATACCAACGTTTTTATAAGGATAGGTGAGATATCTTCGTATTCAATAGGAGAGCGATTTTCGGAATAATATTTCCCGATAAGTTTTCCATCACTGCTATATATCTCGGAAGCTAAGCTTTGCATAGGATCCTTAATATTAAAAATACTTGGGGACTTACCGAAAAGAAACAAAAAATTCATATCTATCAATAACAACAATAATATAAGTGATGATATTGCTGTTGCAGATATAATAAGAATTTTATTATACCATTTTGACCTTTTGTATAGTGCTATATATGCCTTATACACATTTTTTATTTTCTGAGCAACCTTTTGTAGAAAAGGGAGTATTAGTTGGTATAGTTTAATTATTATGTTTTTCATTGTTATTTATATGAGAAAAATCTTTTTCTTCAATCCAGGCATCTATCAATTTTCTTGCTATACTTAGTTTTCTTGGTAATTCAGGAAGATTATCTTTAGTGAAAAAACCTGCAGAAGTGAGTTCATCTTCTTGTAATTTTATTTCACCTGATATATAGTCGGCTATAAATCCTATCATTATACCACTAGGATAGGGCCAAGTTTGACTTCCAAAGTATCTGATATTGCCTACAGTCAGTCCTGTCTCTTCTAACACTTCTCTAGCCACAGTCTCTTCTAAGGATTCACCGGCTTCAACAAATCCCGCCACTAATCCATTGAAAGTGCCTCTAAAGTTTTTAGCTCTAACTAAAAGAATAGAATCACCTTTATGTATTCTTACAATGATAGCAGGCGCTATATTTGGATAAAACTCCTGACTACACTCTAAACATTTTTTGCCAATATTTGAAATTTGTACTGTCTCAACTCCACATCGTGGACAATATTTACTGTTTTTATCCCAAAATAGAATTTGCCAAGCTTTACCTGCTATCTTGTACTCTTGAAGAGGGATAACATCGTATGTAGAGCGTAAATCAATAAACTGAAACTCATCATTCAATGTTTTAACACTCTCTTCATCAATAAAGAAAGCTTTGCATTCCCTTTGGTTATATGTTGCTATATCGTGTATTTTTAAAGTTTTCTCATTCCCCAAAGGAATATTTTCATCACATGGGATATGTGATCCTAACGAATCATGCTTTACAAGAAGGGTGTTTTTAAAAAATACAAACCAATATACTTTTTCTTTCATACTATTTTTGATTAACGCCTTTCATAGTTAGTTGTATACGTTTTCTCTCTAAGTCTACGTTTATAACCTTTACGGTCACTCTTTGATTAATTGATAATACACTATGTGGGTCTTTTATAAATTTGTCTGTTATTTGTGAAATATGTACTAATCCTTTCTCTTTAATACCAATATCTACGAAACAGCCGAAGTCAGTGATATTATTTACTATTCCTTTTAGCTCCATTCCAGCAAATATCTGTTGAATATCCGAAATGTTATTATCTATGTTTATAGTCATTTTCTGTATTCGAGGATCTCTTCCAGGTTTTTCCAACTCTTCAATGATGTCATTGAGAGTAAGTGCTCCAACTTTTTCAGATATATATCTGTTTATATCAATTTTAGCTATATTTTCTTTGTTTGATATCAAATCTTTAATATCACAATTCAAGTCTTTTGCTATTCTTTCAACAACATCGTATGACTCAGGATGAATACCTGTGCTATCAAGTGGATTTTTCGAATCTGTTATTCTTAGGAATCCTGCGCATTGTTCAAATGTTTTGTTACCCATTCGAGGAACTTTTATAAGTTCTTTTCTCGACTTGAATGGACCATTTTCAGTACGATAGTCAACAATGTTTTTTGCTAATGTTTCACCTAATCCGGAAACGTACATTAAAAGGTGTTTACTAGCAGTATTGAGATTAACTCCGATTTTATTTACACAGTTTTCAACTGTCTGATCAAGAGATTCTTTTAATAGGCTTTGGTCAACATCATGTTGATATTGTCCTACGCCAATAGATTTTGGGTCTATCTTAACAAGTTCAGCAAGTGGATCCTGCGCTCTTCTTGCAATGCTTATAGCTCCTCTTACTGTGACATCAAAATCAGGGAACTCTTCACGTGCAATCTTTGAAGCAGAGTATACAGAAGCACCATCTTCCGAGATGTTATAAACTTCTATCTGCTGAGGTATATCTAATGATTTTATAAACTGCTCAGTTTCTCTTCCTGCAGTACCATTGCCAATTACAATAACTTCAATATTGTATTTATTGATAAAAGTTTTTATTATCTGTTCAGCCTCTTCTTTATTGTTTTGAGGAGGGTGTGGAAATATACTTTTATTAGTAATGAAATCTCCCTCACTATTAAGGCAAACAACTTTGCAGCCTGTTCTAAAGCCGGGATCAATACCCATAATATTTTTTTGTCCAAGTGGAGGAGAGAGGAGAAGTTGTTGAAGATTCTTAGAAAATATTTTTATAGCTTCAATATCTGCACTCTCTTTGCTTGAGATAGCAAATTCATTCTCAATAGATGGTTTTAATAATCGTTTATATGAATCTTTTATTGCTAACTCTAACTGTCGTGCACATTCGTTATTACTAAAAATATAAAGTCTCTCGATAAGGTTTATTGCCTCCTCTTCATCACAAGAAATTGATACTTTAAGAAAACCCTCACTTTCACCTCTACGCATAGCGAGAAGTCGATGAGACGAACATCTATTTAATTGTTGTGAAGTATCAAAATAATCTTTATATTTTATAGCCTCTTCCTCTTTCCCTTTAACTATTTTAGAGGTAATGACAGCCTTTTTAGAAAAAAGTGTTCTAATTTTTGCTCTTACTTTATCATCTTCATTTACAACTTCAGCAATAATATCTCGAGCACCTTTTAGTGCTTCATCACTATTTTCAACTTCTTTGTTAATGAATTTTGCTGCAGTAAGTTCAATATTGTTATCTTTTTGCAATAGTATAGCAGCAGCTAAAGGTGATAACCCTTTTTTCTTGGCTATTTCAGCTTTAGTAGTTCTTTTAGGACGAAATGGAAGGTAAATATCTTCAAGCTCATTTAAAGATGAGCAGTTAATAATCTTTTCTTTAATCTCATCAGTAAGTTTTCCAAGAGTTTGGAGTGATGAGATAATAGTTTCTCTTCTTTTTTCTAATTGGATGAACTTTTCATTCTGGATTTTAATTTCTTCAATCTGAGTTTCATCAAGATTACCAGTTCTTTCTTTTCTATATCTGCTAATAAAAGGTATTGTAGCACCTTCATTTAATAGTTCAATAGTGTTTTTAACTTGAAATGTTTGCAGATGCAGAATCCCGGCAATAAATTTAATTACATCCATTTTATAAATTATAAATACCGGGCAAAATTACACAAAAACTATTACAAACTTCAATTCCAGAAGGAATAAAAGAGTCCTTTTAAAAAAATAGAGGTGAATAGTGTATAATTATGTTATCTATTGAAAAAAGAGAGCTGGGTTTTCAGCATTGATATCTCTTTTTGCATAGACTCTATTCTTTCTAACATATGATGTATGGCATCAATTCCATTAACATTTATCTCAAGATCATAGTATAAATGTTGATAGCATTCAAGTTCAGCGAGCTGATCAATTGAGATATATCTCTGAGCATCCACTTCATGAATTTTTATTAACCCATCATTTTCTAATTCAACGATAAATTGAGGATCAATATGACATTTGTCACAATAATCTTTTATAATAATTAATTCAGTATCCATACTTCAAAAGTTTACTTTGGTTAATAATAAATTGTTAACACAATTCTCTATTTACTCTCTTGTATCTCCTTAAACAGATCTTTCTGTTTTTGTGTAAGATCTACAGGTATCAGTACATTGAAAGTCACTATAAGGTCACCAAAACATCCCTCTTGTTTGTATATAGGGAACCCTTTCCCTTTTAGCCTTACTTTAGAGTCGTTTTGAGTACCAGGCTTAACTTTTAATTTTACCATTCCATTCAATGTATTTATATTAGTCTCACCACCCAATACTGCTGTATATAGATCTATATTAGCCTTTATATAAAGATCATTTCCCATTCTCTTAAATGTACTATCATCTTCGATAACGAATTTAATATATAAATCACCATTAGGTCCTCCATTAACTCCCGGAGCACCATAACCTTTTAATTTAATAGTTTGCCCATCAGCAATACCGGCCGGAACGGTGATACGAACATTCTTACCATTAACATTGATGATCTGTTTATGAGTCTCTGCAGCTTCTCGCAGTGATAACTTAAGTTCAGCATTATAATCTTGACCCCTGAACTCTCTACTTCTTCCACCTCCTCTAGCATTCGATCTATGTCCAAAAAGGGACTCGAAGAAATCAGAAAAATCTCCACCATTCTCGAAACCTTGACCACCAAAGCCTTGAGCCCCATCTGAAGAGTACCAATATGAACCATCTCCACCAGGATTAAACCCTGCTTGACCATATTGTTGCCTCTGCTTTTCAAACTCCTCAGCATGTTTCCAGTTCTCGCCATACTCATCGTATTTCTTTCTCTTTTCCGGATCGCTTAATACTTCATTGGCTTCATTAATCTCTTGAAACTTCTCCTTTGCAGAAGGATCATTTGGATTTAAATCCGGATGATATTTTCGAGCTAACTTTCGGAATGCTTTCTTTATGTCATCTTGAGTAGCACTTTTATCAACCCCTAAAACTTTATAATAATCTATGTATGCCATGATATCATATTTTCTTTATTAATATTCCAACAAAAAAAAAGGAAAGAAGTTGATAAGTTTTCACTAAATTATTTTTTTGTAAAAACTTGTGACATGATATATGTCAAGTATGGAAATATTATTATTTAAATAATAACCATTATTTCTCTATAAATCAGCCTTTTTAAAAAGCAATGATAGCAGATATATTTAATTTAAGTTTATTATAAATTTTGTATAAAATGCTGCTTAATAAGTTATGGAGGGAGAAATATTGGTTAAATTAACTGCTGAAGATAATAAAATAACTATTTTTGTAAACATTATAGTAAGTGACCTGCTGTAGAAATAAAAGAGTTATGTCGTGCATAATACCAATAAAACAGATGAAACATTATTTTTATATTATAATACTATGTTTTTGTTTGTGTAATAATATCTATTCTAAAGAGAATATTGATAGGGTTACTATAAACTTAATAGAAACTTCGGATGTACATGGAAATATATTTCCATTCAATTTTATTTCATTATC
>JAEZKJ010000129.1 GCA_023415545.1 Bacteroidota bacterium | reverse complement strand
ATATATTGACTTTTTATAATAACCATATCTCAACACCCTTACCAAAAGTTCGGGCGTGAGTTTGTTGTGTATGCAAAGACCACATCCATCATGTATTATAGCATCATGATCCTTTAATCGTAACTCCTCTTTCACAAACTCTTTAAGGTATTCTATGCCATTGTCAACAAAATTCCCTTCCGGTTTATAATTCATACCAATGTTATAAAGAAGAGCAGTACTTTGTGTATTCGAGCTATTTTCCCACATTTTCTTTACTACATCACCAATAGGACGTTGTAGGGTAAATATACATTTCGAATTTTCGCTTACCTTTCCAAAACTCACCTTTTTGGAATCGTATTTAATTCCTTGTGCTCTAATCGAAGCTTTGAAATCGCGCATCACTCTCTCTCCACCTTTAAAAAGTATGCCGTAGCGGTTAAATGTTAGATCCCAAGGATACCAATGTTCCTCTGCTTTTACAGGTGTTGTAAGTTGTGCATCAATATATATGTTTCCTTCAATTTCCTTTATGCCTTTCTGTTTTAACTCTTTAGCAAATACAGTAAAGTCAGAAGTTAAAAGTTGGGGATCAAGTCCTGTCATCAATGTTACATCACCATTTAATTTCTGATTTTCAACTTCTCCATTAATAAAAAGTTTTGTCTCATAAATGTAGTCAGTTCCTAAAAGTTGCAGAGCTGCTACACCTGTGAGTAACTTCATACATGAAGCGGAGTGCATAAGTGAATCTTTGTTATATCCATATATGGGCTTATCGGCAGTTATATCATAAAGATATATAGCAGTAGGACCATAACGAAGATATTTTTTGAAACAACTATCCATTCTATGAGCTAGCTCCTCATCGATAGGTATATCTTGACAATTTTCTATTTTCCCTTTAATATCACTATCCTTAACTCTACATGAAGATGATGAAACTGAAATAAATAATGCACTAACAGTAAAAAATATATAATAACTCTTTCTATTTATTTTTAAAAACATTCTCTCTGTGTCTGTATGATATATTACAAAAATATGAAAATAAAGCTGTATAAGCAATAAAAAAAAGCCTTCATAACTTTTTTTGTTATAAAGGCTTTATATCAAAATACATTTAATAGTTCTTACTGAGCAATAGTCTCATTGTTATAAAGTTTCTCAAGAGTATCTTTAAGTTCTGCTCCTCTTAAATTTCTTGCTACAATAATTCCATCCTGATTTACTAGTAATGTTGCAGGTATTGAATTAATGCCATATAATTTTGCTCCTTCACTATTCCATCCTTTTAAGTCGGACATTTGAGGCCAAGTCATTCCTAAATCTGTTATAGCACTCTTCCAATCATTAAGATTTTCGTCAAGAGATACACCCACTATTCCAAATCCTTTATCTTTGAATTCATTGTATACAGCAACAACATTTGGCATTTCTTTTCTACAAGGACCACACCAACTTGCCCAAAAGTCGATTAAAGTATATTTGTTTTTGCTAATGAAATCGGACAAAGATATTTTCTTGCCTTCAGGATTATCCATTGAGAAGTTTATATATTTTTCACCAACGGCAGTTTTTATAGCTAAATCAACTTTTTCTTTTAAAGCTTTTATCTTTTTATCATTCATATATTTTGCAGGAACAGCATTTACTAGTTTTTCCTGTTGCTTAATATTGAAAGCTCCGGCAAATTCGGGAAGAAGATATACACCAACTTCATTGTTTATATTATCTAAGATAGTGTTGTACACCATATCCATTCCAAGCTTATCTTTAGTCTCAATCTCTTTAATAAGACTCTCTTTTTGTGGCTCGGTAAGAGTAGTATCTGTTTGGTACTTAATATATAAATCATTCATCTCTTTGTTTAAAGCAAGGAATTTATCTTTAAATGATTGGTAAATATCATTATCTTTAGTTCCCGTTACCCTGCTAAATTGTCCAAGTTCAACTTTTATATTGCCATTTTCAAGGAAAAAATCTGTGAAGATTCTTTTCTCACCTTTCATATATGTAATATATCTGTTGACAACAGAGTCTTGTTTTCCCTTGAATATAAATTTGCCATTGGAAATAACAGCAGAATCAAGTTTAATTAATTGATCATTGTCATACTCTTGAAGATATACTGTTTCCCCATTAGGAATATCCTCTACTGTTCCGTTAATCTTATAAGATTGTGAATTCGTACAACCGGCAATAATTATGCAGCCAGCAGCTAGTGATAATAATATTTTTTTCATGATGATTTTATTGATATTAGCTAATATAGATACTTATAATTAAATATTAAACAAATGTAATAATTTTATGCATATTTATGTAATTTATTGATTTGAATTAGGTTTTAGGTTAAATATTTAAAAGTCTAGTCAATTATTGTAATAACCTTTAAATAGGTAAAATTGTTCACAGAAGTTGAAGAAAATAGTTAAAAAAACAATAATAGTATCGTTCTTCAGTATTTTTCTTCATTATTAGCTAGATTTATCAGATAAAAATAAAAGATTTTTTTGTTATAAATATTAATTTTGCATGCCAACTATTCAATTTGAAATGCAAGAAAAGAACTATATTATCGAGGTTAAGAATGTGTCCAAATATTTTGGTGAAAAAATTGCTTTGGACAATATAAATCTTAACGTAAAAAAAGGTGAGTTCGTCACCATACTTGGTCCATCTGGATGCGGTAAAACTACGCTGTTACGCTCCATAGCAGGATTTCAGACAATCTCTGAAGGAGAGATTCTTATTGCCGGTAATGAAATAAGTCAAACTCCTCCTTATTTACGTCCTGTTAATACTGTTTTCCAAAAATATGCCCTTTTCCCTCATCTTAATGTTTATGATAACATTGCTTTTGGTTTGAAACTAAAGAAGGTTACTAAACAGGAGATTCAAAAGAAGGTGAAAGCTGCTTTACGTATGGTGGGAATGACAGATTACGAGTATCGTGATGTAAATTCTCTTTCCGGTGGACAGCAGCAGCGTGTTGCAATAGCTAGAGCTATTGTTAATGAACCCGAGGTTCTTCTACTTGATGAACCTTTGGCTGCACTTGATTTGAAGATGCGTAAGGATATGCAAATGGAGCTAAAGGAGATGCACAAGTCTCTAGGCATCACGTTTGTATATGTTACTCATGATCAAGAGGAGGCTCTTACTTTAAGTGATACTATAGTTGTAATGAGTGAAGGTAAGATACAACAAATAGGAACTCCTGTTGATATCTATAATGAGCCAAGCAATGCTTTTGTTGCCGACTTTATTGGTGAGAGTAACATTCTTAATGGAACAATGTTAAAAGATAAGCTAGTAGAGTTTGCAGGCGTTGAGTTTGAATGTGTAGATGAAGGCTTTGGCGAAAATGTTCCTGTAGATGTTGTAGTACGTCCTGAAGATTGGTATATTTTTGCTGATTCGGACGCTGCTCAAATATCTGGTGAAGTAACATCTTGCATATTCAAAGGTGTACATTATGAGATGGTAGTAGTAGCTAATGGATACGAATTTATAGTTCAGGATTATCATCATTTTGCTGTTGGACAAAAAGTTGGTTTATTAGTAAAACCTTTTGATATACATATCATGAAAAAGGAGATGCTTTGCAATACATTCGAAGCTGAAATAGTTGATGAGAATCATGTGTACTTCCTTGGTTGTGATTTTGAGTGCTTACCACAACATAAATATGCTAAAGGTGATAAAGTAAGTGTTGAGGTTGACTTTGATAACGTTATCCTTTATGATAATGAAGAAGATGGAACTTTAACAGGTGATGTACGATTTATCCTTTATAAAGGTAATCATTATCATATTACTATAGCTTCTGACTGGGGAGAAGATGTATATGTTAATACTAACGATGTTTGGGATAATGGTGATCATGTTGGAATAAGTGTGTTGCCTGAGAATATTAGGATTATAGATATAAAAAAATAATACCATATAGAAAGTGTTCAATACATTTAGAAAATTATTTGATTCACGTAAGAGTTGGACAATACCTTATGTGATTTTCGCAGCTATATTCGTTATACTGCCACTTTTCTTGATTGTTGTCTATGCTTTTATAGACGATGCAGGGAATTTTACCTTTGGTAATTTTACTAAATTCTTTACACACCCTGAGGCGATAAATACTTTCGTTTACTCTATAGGTGTAGCTATAGTTACAACGGTATTATGCATAATCTTTGGTTATCCTGCTGCTTATATATTAACAAGGATGAATTTAAAGTACGCTGATACAATTGTGATGTTGTTTATTCTTCCTATGTGGGTAAACATACTTATCCGTACTTTGGCAACAGTAGCATTGTTCGATTTTATAAATATTCCTTTAGGTGAAGAGGCTTTGATTTTTGGTATGGTATACAATTTCATACCATTCATGATATATCCTATCTATAACTCATTAAAGAAACTTGATACTAGTTATATCGAGGCAGCCGAAGATCTTGGAGCAACACCATTTCAGATATTTTATAAAGTAATTTTCCCACTTTCTATGCCTGGCGTTGTGAGTGGAATACTTATGGTTTTTATGCCAACGATATCTACTTTTGCTATAGCCGAATTGCTAACGATGAATAATATTAAACTTTTTGGAACAACCATACAGGAGAATATAAACAATAGTATGTGGAATTATGGAGCAGCCCTTTCGCTAATCATGCTCTTCTTAATTGGGGCTACCACACTATTTTCTTCAGATGATAAAGAAACAAATGAGGGAGGAGGACTATGGTAAGAAAAGTATTAGCACACGGTTATTTATGGTTTTTACTATTGTTACTCTATTCGCCAATATTCATAATAATGATTTATTCATTTACTGAAGCTAAGGTATTGGGTAACTGGAGTGGTTTTTCTACAAAGCTATACACATCATTATTTTCTTCAGGTACGCATCATTCGTTAACAAACGCTTTGATAAATACTATCACTATAGCAATAATTGCTGCAACAGCATCTACTATACTTGGTACTATAACAGCTATAGGAGCTTTTAATTTGAGACCTGGAGCTAGAAAGATGTTGAGTTTTGTCAACAATATACCTATTCTAAATGGAGATATCATTATAGGTATATCACTATTCCTTCTTTTTGTCTCTTTGGGAATTCCACAAGGATATTTTACAGTAGTTTTAGCACATATCACCTTCTGTACACCATATGTGGTGCTTAGTGTGTTGCCAAGACTTAAGCAGATGAATCCTAATATATACGAGGCTGCTCTTGATTTAGGTGCTACACCTATGCAGGCTCTTCGTAAAGTTATTGTACCTGAGATTTTACCAGGTATGATATCAGGTTTTATGCTTGCATTCACTTTATCTATCGATGATTTCGCTGTTACAGTGTTTACCATAGGAAATGAAGGATTGGAGACACTCTCTACTTATATCTATTCGGACGCTCGTAAAGGTGGACTTACACCTGAGTTGAGACCTTTATCAACTATTATCTTTATTGTTGTTTTAGTTCTACTAATTATAATTAATCGTCGCTCAAGCAAGAAAAAGGAGGCATGATGATGAAGATAAAAAAATATGTTTACTTGGCATTATTACTCTTTATGCCATTTCTTTTAAGTAGTTGTTATAATTCAAGTGACGCTAGAGAGAAAGTACTTAAAATATACAACTGGGCCGATTATATTGATGAAAGTGTGCTTGAAGATTTTCCTAAATGGTATAAAGAGCAGACCGGAGAAGATATTAAAATAATATATCAAACATTTGATATAAATGAGATCATGCTGACTAAAATTGAGCGTGGTCACGAAGACTTCGATGTAGTGTGTCCTTCGGAATACATTATAGAGAGGATGCTTAAAAAAGGTCTTCTTCTTCCAATAGATACTGCATTTGGCAAAACACCAAACTATATTCATAATCAATCGCCTTTTATTGTAGAACAATTAAATAAACTAAGTCAAAAGGGTGATAAAGCTTCACGTTACGCTGTAGGATATATGTGGGGAACAGCAGGTATTCTTTATAATAGTGACCATGTAACAAAGGATGAGGCTAGCACTTGGCAATCTTTATGGAACAGTAAGTTCAACAAAAAACTTCTCATGAAAGAGAGCTATCGTGATGCATACGGAACGGCTTTGATTTATGCAAATCGTGATAGATTAAAGAGGGGAGAAGTCACCATTGAGCAACTAATGAACGACTATTCACAAGCCTCTATAGATACAGTTGAAAAATATCTAAAAGCCATGAAGCCTACGATTGCAGGTTGGGAAGCTGATTTTGGTAAAGAGATGATGACCAAAAACAAAGCATGGTTAAATATGACCTGGAGTGGTGATGCTGTTTGGGCTATTGAGGAGGCTAAAGAAGTAGGTGTTAATTTAGATTACGAAGTGCCAATCGAGGGAAGTAATGTGTGGTATGATGGATGGGTTATTCCTAAATATGCTCGCAATAAAAAAGCTGCCAGCTATTTCATAAATTATCTTTGCCGCCCTGATGTTGCTTTAAAAAATATGGATGCTTCAGGATATGTCAGCTCTATTGCTACAGATGAGATTCTTGAAGAGAAAATAGATACAACGCTTGATTATCATTCGGATTTAAGCTATTTCTTCGGACCACAAGCAAAGAATATTCAAATAGATAAAGTTCAATATCCTGATAAAAGTGTAGTAGATAGATGTGCTATGATACGTGATTCAGGAAATAGAACTGAAGCTGTATTGGAGATGTGGTCAAAGGTGAAAGGTGATAATCTAGGTGCAGGCATTGTTATAGTTATATTATTAAGTGTTGCTTGTCTGTTTATTTATCAAGTATATAAAAGAATACAAGAGTATAAACGTTCAAAGAAACAAAGAAGAAAGCGAGTAAGTAGATAAAACTTTTCGAGATAAATATTGTTTACTCGCTATATATTATCTGATTATACACGATATATTTTATATAATATAACGTAGATTAATGTATATCGCACTGTTGTTGATCTGTTTCACAGTGCGATTTATCTGTTTCACAGTGCGAAACTAATAAACCAAACTCTAGTTTGATGTGTACTGGAAAGAGTTTACAGTTTGTTTCTTAGATCCTATCCAATTTTACTCTAAAAGTTATAAACTTATCTATTTAATTGATTCAAATAGAGACTTTTTTTCATTACCTACAAATATAGATACCTATTTCAAACTATACTGAAAAGGGTTACATATTCTATTTATTAATACCGAAAAATATAGCTTTTTTCTTATAAAATACTATTCCTATTTACTATAAAAAAGAAGCTGGGTCAAAATTTCTTTTGGCCCAGCTTTATTCTATTAGTTTGCTAAATGACAGTAACAGTCATTTAGAATTCCTCATTATTCTTATTAGATGATGTATTGGCTTGATATTGATTCGTTGTTCATCACACGATTAATAGTCTCGGCAAACATATCAG
>JAEZKJ010000124.1 GCA_023415545.1 Bacteroidota bacterium | reverse complement strand
TAAAAGCTTTACATGCTTTATGTAAAGTATTTTCAGGCGAACTTTCTAATGGCTGACCATCTTTATTGAAGTATGAACAGAGCATAGATAGAGTAGGGATCTCGGCAAAAGGATCAACAAAAGCTGTTTTAAATCGTGGAATTACATACAGGTCACTGCTTCCTGCTTCTATAAATGGGAATAAACTTGATCCATCTACACGTTCTCCACAAGTTAATATTGTTTCAAGATAGCTTTCATTGTTAATGATGAAATTAAGTGTTTTAAGTCTTCCATCGTTAGCAGGGTACATGAAGTTAACCATCTTAATATCATTCTCTTTGATATAGCGAATTATATCTGCTTTTGTGAATTCACAAGCAGGTTTGCCCAGGTAAGCTACAAGCTTATTAGGAGACAACTCCAAATCTTTGTTCATAGTATAATTATATTAAAATGTTGTTTGTTACAAAAATAATTAAACAAAAAGTAAATACAAACCTTTTTACTTTGATATGTAACTATTTATTACAAATAAATAGCAGCTTTTTGTTATTACTATAGAATAATTCTTTCTAATTTATCATTTATTGAGCCCTTAGTCAAGGGTTGTATTATGATTTTGAGTAAAGTTTACTGATACTCAATATGCAATTAAAGTAAAATTAATTATATATCTTTGTGGATATACAATTATTACTAAGAAAAACACATATGAACCTTTTAAAAACCATTTGCGCAGCTTCTTTATTAACATTATTCCCAAATTATGTTGATGCTCAATTGCCGATAAAAGCTGAAACTTTTCCAATAAGTGATGTACGAATTACTTCAGGGCCATTTAAACATGCTGAAGATATGGATATACGCTATCTGCTTGCTCTTGACCCCAATCGTCTGTTAGCTCCTTATTTAAAAGAAGCCGGACTTGTTCCTAAAGCTGAGAATTATACCAATTGGGAGAATACCGGTCTTGATGGACATATTGGTGGACATTATCTTTCTGCACTATCACTTATGTATGCAGCAACTGGTGATAAGGAGATTAAAGGGCGTCTTGATTATGTTATCAGTGAGATGAAACGTTGTCAGGATAATGCCGGTGATGGATATCTATGTGGCGTGCCTAATGGTCGTAAAATGTGGAAGGAGATCGAGGAGGGAAAAATTAATGCATCTGGTTTTGGACTAAATGATCGTTGGGTCCCTCTATACAATATTCATAAAACATTTGCCGGACTTCGTGACGCATATATTCAAACAGGTAGTAGAGAAGCGAAAGATATGTTGATAAAGCTTACAGACTGGATGATGAGGCTTGTCTCAAATCTTAGTGATGAGCAGATACAGGATATGTTACGCAGTGAGCATGGTGGATTAAATGAAGTGTTTGCTGATGTTGCTGCAATAACAAATGATAACAAATATCTTGATTTGGCACATCGTTTTTCACATCAGTTAGTGTTGCAACCACTTTTGAACAAAGAGGATAAACTTACAGGTATGCATGCTAATACTCAAATCCCTAAAGTAATAGGTTATAAGCGTATAGCAGATATTGAAGGCAATAGTGAGTGGAATGGTGCTGCCGAATTCTTCTGGAACAGAGTAGTTAATAACCGTTCAATCTCAATTGGTGGAAATAGTGAAAGGGAACATTTCCATCCATCCACAGATTTCAGTAGTATGTTAACAAGTGAGCAGGGTCCCGAAACTTGTAATACTTATAATATGCTCCGCTTGACAAAGTTACTTTATCAAACATCTCTTGATTCTCAATATATGGACTACTATGAACGTGCTCTATATAATCATATTTTATCGACTCAGGATCCTATACAAGGTGGTTTTGTATACTTTACACCAATGCGCTCCGGTCACTATAGAGTATATTCACAACCACAAACCAGCTTTTGGTGTTGCGTAGGCTCAGGTATGGAGAATCATGCAAAATATGGTGAGATGATTTATGCTCATAAGGATAATGGAGTATATGTAAATCTTTTTATTCCTTCTACTGTTAAATGGAATAATGTAACAATCGAGCAGAAAACAGATTTTCCTAATGAAGAGGGTACAACATTTATTGTAACACCTAAAAAAGGAAAGAAGAACTTTGAACTTTTAGTTCGTATTCCCGGATGGTTGAAGCAGAGTGAATTGACAATTATGGTTAATGAAAAACCTGAGAAATCAACTATTAAAGATGGATATATCTCTTTGCAACGTGAATGGCAAAAAGGTGATAAGGTGAATATATCTCTACCTATGCATCTTCATGCCGAAGTTTTACCTGATAACTCATCAAATTATTCTCTTCTTTATGGCCCTATCGTTCTTGCTTCCCAACTTGGAAAGCAGAATCAAGATGGACTCTTTGCCGATGATAGTCGTGGTGGACATATAGCTGCAGGTCCTCGTCTACCTCTTCAGGATATGCCTGCTATTATTGGTGACAAAAATAGTTTAGTATCTCACATCACTAAAGTGGATGGCAAACCTATGACCTTCAAACTATCGGGATTATATCCACAAAAATATGAAGGCATGATTCTTGAGCCATTTTATCGTATTCATGAAACCAGATATATGGTTTACTGGCCTGTATGGTCTGAACAAGAACTTAATGCAAAAAAGGAGCAGTTGGCAAAAGAGGAAAAGGAGAGAGCTGCACTTGATAAAATTACTGCTGATAAGGTGGTTTGTGGAGAACAACAGCCTGAAAGTGATCACTTTGTTGAGATGGATAGATCACGCACAGGTGATAATGAAGGAAAACATTGGCGTGAGGCTGAGGGATGGTTTAGCTATAAGATGAAGAGCAATGGTAAAGATGTTACTAAAATAAGAGTTACTTACAATGGATATGGAAAGCGTGATGCTAAACTATCTGTAAATGGCATTGAAATAGGAACATTTGCGGCTGAGACTCCAGGAAACTCAGTTTGCGAACTCGAAATACCAACATCAATAAAAGGTGGTGATGAGTTTGTGATAAAGATAGAGAAGAGTAGTACACGAGTTACTCCACAGATTTACGAAGTAAGATTGATTACTGAATAAAATAGATTCGTCTCGCATGCAATCGAAAGATTTAATGCGAGACGAACTTTATTATGGATAATTTATAGCTAATCTGACTACCACTTACTTATTGAATTTCCAATAGTCGAAGTTAAATAGTTTTACTCCTTTTCTACCTTTTGGGACAAAGTAAATATCATGAACTCCTGTAACACTCTTTGAGATATTGGCCTTAATCGTTTTCCAATTCTCCCATCCTCCTGTTCCAGGTATTGTGATACTTGCAATCATCTCTCCTTTAATGCTATCGGTATGAATCTCAAGAGTACCTCCACGAAGAGCACTTGCAACAGTAACCTCTATCTGTTTGGGAGATGTGTTTCCAAAATCTACATTTCTTACTTTTATCCAATCTCCATCATGAATATCTGCGATGTAAACTCCGGTTTTAGCATTAGGCTCTGACTTAACACCTTTAGAGAAAGCAATAGTTTCAGCTTCTACTCGTCTGTAAGGATTAAATGTAGCAATAGGAGCTACACCCTCATCAGTAGCTTTAATCTGTGGAAATGTACCATCAGGATTGTATTTGAACTCTTCAACTGATGCACTTCTTGCAAAACCACCACCTCCGGGAAGTTTACCTGTATGGTAGAAGAAGTATGAATTGCCTTTAAAATCAATTACACCACAGTGATTTGTGAATGACTTAGTATCCTGAAGAGGCATAACATCTCCCATATATTTCCATGGACCTTCAGGGCTGTCGCTCATTGAGTAGGCAATATGTTCAGGGATACCACCGGCTGCGTAAAGCAAATAATATTTACTATTATGTTTGCTCATCCAAGGACCTTCCACATAAAGATCTTTATATTTAACATCCTTTTCTCTCTTATTTGCTGCAGGTGATCCAAAAGATTCCTCTGTTTGCTCCAAATGTTTTACTTCACCATCAAAAGATATCATATCTTTATTAAGTTTAGCAAAGTGGATATCCGGATTACCCCAACATATATATGCCTGTCCATCATCATCAATAAATACAGTAGGATCAATATTTGACCACTCGCCATCATCATATAGTGGTTTCCCAATTGCGTCTTTGAATGGTCCTGTAGGTGAATCGGCTACAGCAACACCTATTGCCATACCATTAGTAAGCTTTGAATGTATTCCTACATAAAAATAAAATTTTCCATCACGTTCTACACACTGAGGTGCCCATGCTCTATCATCCGCCCATGAAAATGTTTCAAGAGCTATAGGGGAGCCATGGTCGGTCCAGTTTACCATATCCTTTGTTGAATATATTCTCCACTCCTGCATCCAAAAGAAGTCTGCTTTATCTTCATCATGACCGGTATAAAGATACAAAGTGCCATCGTGCACCATAGGAGCAGGGTCTGTAGTGTAACATGTTTGAACTATAGGATTCTGAGCAAATAGTGGTGAACAGCCGATAGCTGCCATCACTACTGCAGCAGATTTCAATTTCTTCGAATAATTTGTTATCATATTATTATAAACTTTTTAAATAATGCAACATGGCTTAATTAGTTTTTATCAGCTATATTGAAATAGTCGAAGTCAACATATCCACCAACATTCTGTGTTGCATAGTTGAAAAGTCCGAAACGATATCCCATAAAGTGTGGCATTGTATATGCCATTTTAAGCTTATTACCTACCTGATTCCAGTTTTTTCCATCTAAACTATAGTAGAATAATCCTTCATCTTTTCTATTGTTGAAGTCGCATGATGCTTTTAGATAAACCTTATTTTGTTTTAAAGGAATGCAAACTTCCTCAACAGGTTTACCTGTTGATGCATTGTGCATAACTAGGAATTTACCCTCTGCAGTAGCTTTCACACCAACAAATCCATAATTCTTTTGGAACAATGTTAATCCGGCAAAGTCACCCTCCTTCATATTCTTCACATCAATAGCCGTTTCACCACTACAAACAGGACCAATGGTGCGTTGAGTCAGAATATTTTTTGATTGAGTGATTACGTTGTCAACTCTTCCTGTTGTAAGACGAAGATGTCCTTTCTTTGCAGATACAGACCAAAGAGAGTTGTCAGGGTTATGATTCCACTGCCATACAAGAGGTAGAGGAGCATCACCTTTTTTACGTGTAAAATTGTCGGATGCAACGATCCCCGGTATCAATCCTTTGCTTGCAGGAAGATCTAGTTCCATAGGTACTTTACCATCTATACCAAGAACCGGCCATCCATCTTTCCACTCTACAGGAACTAAGAAAGGGATTCTTCCTACAGCGCCATGATCTTGGAATAGATATGCATACCATTTGTTATCAGGAGTATTTACTAATCCACCTTGCGCTACTCCTTTATCTTGAAGAACCATTTTACCTTCGTATGGGCCCATCAAACTATCCGAACGGTGAACCACTACAGTACGCATGCCACCTCTTGGCCAACATATGTTGAAGATATAATATTTACCATCTATCTTAAAGAGTTGTGAACCTTCGGCAGGTAACATAATTTTGTCGGATGCAGGAGCATGAGCCTCTTTAATGAGTATTTTTTCTGTTTCAGGAAGTATACCACTCAGATCATCTTTTAGTTGAACAATTCTAAGGTCACCACCTCCGTAAATAAAGTAAGCTTTTCCATTATCCATCACAAAAGTGTGGTCATGAAGACTTGGTGAGAACTCAATTCTCTTCCATGGCCCTTTTTCAATATCTTTTGTAGTGAAGATATATGTTTTATTTGTAGTCTGAGCAAATGATGTAAGGTAGAATGTATCACCATATTTACGAATACAACTTGCCCATGTTCCTTTACCATAAGTATTTTTACCATTTTCAAGTTCAAGAGTTTCCAGTGGCTCAAGAGTATCGTATGCATAGCTTACCAACTCCCAATTTACTAAATCCTTTGATTTCATAACAGGAATGCCCGGATTCATGTGCATTGTAGTACTACTCATGTAATATGTATCTCCATCACGAAGCATGGACATATCAGGGACATCAGCAAAAATAATTGGATTTTGCGCTCTATTCTCTTGTGCTTCCGAATAAGATGCTGAAATAGTAAAAAGAAGTAGTAGCGAAAAAATGTGTTTTTTCATAATAATATATTTTGTTGAATTTATTGTTATGTTGCAAATGTACTATTCATTAATCAAAAGAGGCTAAATTATCGTAACATAAGTTTATAATTATGTTACAAAACAACTATATATCTCTTTCAATTTAATGTTTAGCTATCGATTGATAAAATTAGATATATTTTATAGTTTTAATTTCTATTTTTAATCCGACTATTAATTTATACATAACATGAATAAAATATATATCGTATTAGTGATATTTAGCTTTATGCAAATATCACTTTTTGCGAAAGCAAATGACACTATCTATATAAAAGAGTCACAAACACCCATTCTTATTGAAAGATATGATAATCCTCTGTTATATTTTAAATTAAATACAAAAGATGGAGGAGTTATGGATAATATAACCTTCTCTTTTGGTGAAAATGTTAATTTAAAAGAGATTGCATCTTTGAAATTATATTATGGAGGAACAGAAGCTGTACAAATAAGGGATGCTAATCGTTTTGCTCCTCAAGAGTATATGACTTCTATGACCCCTGGCAAAACTCTTTCAGCAAACAAATCATACTCCTTACTGCTTGGTGAGGTTAAAAAGTTGGATAGAACAATAACATTGAAGTTAAATAAAAAATTATACCCGGGTATGAACTACTTTTGGGTTAGTCTTCGAATGAAGAAAACAGCATCTATAGATTCTAAAATAAATATTTCTATTGACAATATAAATATTGATAAAGAGAATGCTCCATTAAAAAATGTGACCGTAAATCCTACAGAGTTTCGCCTTGGTGTAGGTGTTCGTCATGCAGGTGACGATGGTTCTGCTGCTTTTCGTATTCCGGGATTAGTGACAACAAACAGAGGAACTCTTCTAGGTGTATATGATGTTAGATATAATAGTAGCGTTGACCTTCAGGAAAGAGTTGATATTGGTCTTAGCCGTAGTACAGATGGTGGACAGACTTGGGAAAAGATGAGAATTCCAATGAGTTTTGGTGAATATGGCGGTATGCCATCTGCTCAGAATGGAGTTGGTGATCCATCTATTTTAGTTGATGAGAAAACAAATACAATTTGGATTATCGCCGTATGGTGTCATGGTATGGGAAATCAGCGCTCTTGGTGGAGCTCACATCAGGGTATGGATAAATATATAACTGGACAGTTGATGCTGGTGAAGAGTGAGGATGATGGGAAAACTTGGTCAAAGCCTGTCAACATTACAGAGAAGGTGAAAAAGTCAGAGTGGTTCTTTCTACTTCAAGGACCGGGAAGAGGTATAACAATGAGTGATGGTACCTTAGTTTTTCCAATTCAGTTTATAGATGAGACACGTGTACCTAATGCAGGGATAATGTATAGTAAGGATAGAGGAGAGAACTGGCATATTACCAATATGGCCCGTACAAATACGACTGAAGCACAAGTTACCGAGATAGAACCGGGGGTATTGATGTTAAATATGCGTGATAATCGTGGAGGTAGTCGTGCAGTAAGTATAACCAATGATCTTGGAAACAGTTGGATTGAACACTCTTCATCACGACATGCTTTGCGTGAGCCGGTATGTATGGCAAGCCTAATTAATGTTAAGGCAGAAGATAATATTTTAGGAAAAGATTTGCTTATTTTTTCTAATCCTGATACTACAAAAGGAAGACATCATATCACTATTAAAGTGAGTCTTGATAAAGGGGTGACATGGTTACCTGAACATCAAATTATGCTGGATGAGAATGAAGGATGGGGATATTCCTCTCTTACAATGGTCGATAAGGAGACTGTAGGAATACTTTATGAAAGTAGTGTTGCACATATCACATACCAAAGAGTAAAATTAAAAGATCTAGTTAAAGATTAATTTATACTTTTCATAATAACCTTTAAATAACGATTTGCTAAAGAGTTAATCGTTTGTAAATGTGATATTTGTTTTTATTTTTGTAAAGATATAACTATAACAAAGACAATAACCTTTACAAATGAAAATTTCTTTTTTTCCTGCAATTGTATTAGCATTTGCATTAGCAGCATGTGGTACAAACAGACAAAACCACGATAAAACAGAATACTCAAATTTGGTAAATCCATTTATAGGTACTGATTTTACCGGTAATACATATCCGGGTGCACAAGCTCCTTTCGGCATGGTGCAATTAAGCCCTGACAATGGGTTACCGGGATGGGATAGAATAGCCGGATATTTCTATCCGGACTCAACAATTGCCGGATTCAGTCATACACATCTTTCAGGAACGGGAGCAGGCGATTTGTACGATATCTCGTTTATGCCTGTAACTATACCATACAAAAAAGCAGAAGGCTCATTAGGTGTCTATTCTACATTCTCACATGATGATGAGGAGGCTAGTGCCGGTTATTATAGAGTAAAACTTAAAGATTACAATATTGATGTTGAACTTACAGCAACTGAACGTTGTGGTGTTCAACGTTATACATTCCCTGGTGGTAAAGCAGCTATATTTTTGAATTTACAAAAGGCTTTAAACTGGGATTTCACTAAAGATTCACATATTGAAGTGCTCGATTCGAATACTATACAGGGGTTTCGTATGTCGGAAGGTTGGTCACGTGACCAAAGAGTATTCTTTAGAACAAGATTTTCAAAACCTTTCAACTCTGTGCAAATTGACTCTACAGCTATAATGCTTAAAGGAAAAAGAGTGGGTACTGCAAATGTTGCTCAGTTCAATTTTGATACTAAAAATGGCGAGCAGATAGTTGTTACAACAGCTATATCGAGTGTAAGCATGGAGGGTGCAGAAAAGAATATGAATGCTGAGGCTTCACATAACGATTTCGATAAATATCTTGCTGATGCTAAGATGGCGTGGAATAAAGAGTTAGGAACTATCGAAGTAGAAGGTGATAACAAAGATGATATTGTTAACTTCTACACTGCTCTTTATCATACGAAACTTGCTCCAACAATCTTCTCGGATGTTGACGGTTCATATTTTGGTCCCGACAAAAAAGTTCATAAAGCCGAAGGCTGGACTAACTACGGTACATTCTCTCTTTGGGATACTTACCGTGCGGAACATCCTCTTTTAACATATACTGATCCTTATCGTGTAAACGATATGATAAAATCGTTCATCGCTTTCTATGAGCAGAATGGACGTCTTCCTGTTTGGAATCTTTGGGGTGGTGAAACAGATATGATGATTGGTTATCATGCTGTGCCTGTAATTGTTGATGCATACATGAAAGGTATTGGAGATTTTGATGCTGAAAAAGCTCTTGAAGCTTGTGTTGCTTCTGCTAATATTGACTCATACCGAGGTATTGGTATCTATAAAAAACTTGGTTATATCCCTTATAACATTAAGGATGAATATAACAATGAAAACTGGTCACTATCTAAGAGTTTAGAGTATGCATACGATGATTATTGTATTGCTGTTATGGCTCAAAAGATGGGTAAAAGTGATATTGCTCATGAGTTTATGGAGCGTTCGAAATCATACAAGAATCTATTTAATCCTGCTACAGGATTTATGCAACCAATCGACGATAAAGGTATATTCATGCCTAATTTCGATCCGGAAGATTATACTGAACCTATATGTGAAAGTAACGGATGGCAATATCTTTGGTCAGTACAACATGATGTGAAAGGATTGATGACATTGTTAGGTGGTAAAGATAGATTTGCTGCTAAACTGGATAGTATGTTTACTCAAATTCCTTCACAAAATAAGGACCTTCCAATTTTCAGTACAGGTATGATTGGTCAGTATGCTCATGGTAATGAACCAAGCCATCATGTTATTTATCTTTATAATAAGGCACGTCAGCCATGGAAGAGCCAGAAGTATGTATCTCAAGTAATGAACACTCTTTATTTTAATACTCCGGCAGGACTATGTGGTAATGAGGATTGTGGACAGATGTCGGCATGGTACGTGTTCAGTGCTATGGGATTCTATCCTGTGGACCCTGTGAGCAGTGAGTATGAAATCGGTACACCACTTTTCAACAAGATGAAACTACATCTTGAAAATGGCAAAACATTTACTGTTATTGCAAACAACCTATCGAAAAAGAATATATATATTCAGTCGGTTAAAGTTAATGGTAAACCTTATGACAAAAGCTATATCACTCACTCTATGATTATGAATGGTGATACTATTGAGTTTGAGATGGGTGATAAAGAGGGTAATATTTGGTATTGATTATATATATTGAAGATAAATGAAGATAGGAATAATATATACTACCTTTTTATGTTTGGCTCTTTCTTCAATCTCTTGTTCAACGGCGAATAGAGAAATTGAGAAAGATTACACATCATACGTAAATCCGTTCATTGGAACTGGTGGACATGGACACACATATCCTGCAGCTATAGTTCCACATGGTATGATACAACCGGGTCCTGATACACGTATAAATGGTTGGGATGCATCATCGGGATATTACTATAATGACTCTACAATAAATGGATTTGCACAAACCCGTCTTAGCGGAACGGGTTGTGCCGATTTTGGTGATTTCTTACTTATGCCAACAGTAGGAGAGAAGGAT
Organism: Bacteroidota bacterium; assembly: GCA_023415545.1. Classification (GTDB taxonomy): domain Bacteria; phylum Bacteroidota; class Bacteroidia; order Bacteroidales; family Bacteroidaceae; genus Phocaeicola. Next base: position 46,593 of record JAEZKJ010000124.1, on the reverse strand, counting down.
ATTCGTTTCCTTGGCAGTGAAAGTCAGTCAAGATCATACGCTTCAGCTTTTTCTCATGATAATGAGATTGCCCAACCCGGTTATTACTCTGTAATGCTTGATCGTTATGGGGTGAAAGCAGAGATGACCTCTACTGAAAGAGCAGCAATGTATCGTTTTACATTCCCAAAGAGCGATAATGCTGGTTTTATTCTTGATTTGGACTATAATATCCAAGGTCAAACAAACGTAGAGATGGATGTTGAGGTAATCAACGACTCTACAATTGCTGCTTATAAACGTAGCGCTTATTGGGCATACAATCAGCAAATATATCTTTATGCAATTTTCTCAAAACCTTTCACATACACCATCTACTCGGATACTGTAATGGAAGGAAAGAACAAAGTTGCTCAGAAAAAACTTCTTATTGATTTCAATACTGAAAATAAAGAGCAAGTTTACGTAAAGATGGGTATTTCATCAGTAGATATTGAAGGTGCAAAGAAGAATCTTACTTCTGAAATCAAAGGATGGGAGTTTGATGACATAAAGAGTGATGCTAAAGAGAAATGGAATAAGGCTCTATCTAAAATTGATATCAAAACCGATGATGAGGATTGGAAAAAGATTTTTTACACCTCACTGTATCACGCCAATATAGCACCGAATATATTTACAGATGTTGATGGACGATACCGTGGTATGGATTTAAAAATTCATCACACCGATCCTAATGATCCTATTTATACTATCTTCTCTCTATGGGATACATTCCGAGCTCTTCATCCATTGATGAGCATTATTGAACCTGAAAAGAATGAGGCTTATATCCGTTCTCTTCTTAAAAAAGGTGATGAGGGTGGTATCGTTCCAAAATGGGATTGTGCTGCAAACTATACAGGATGTATGATTGGTTATCACTTTGTATCACTTATTGCTGATGCTCATAGTAAAGGATACACAAACTTTGATATGCAAAAGGCGATGAAAGCTGCTTTACGAGCTGCTGAATATGATACAACAGGCATCACCCCTGCTGCTCCTAAATGGATATACCCATATATTATGCCTATGGCCAGATACTATAAAGAGAAGATGGGATATATTCCTTCCGAACTTGAGAATGAGTCGGTGGCAAAGGCTCTTGAGTATGCTTACAATGACTGGTGTATCTCTATCATAGCCGATGCTGTTGGCGATAAAGCGAACAGAGACAAATATGCTAACTATGCAAAAGCATATAGAGAATATTTTGATCCTGAAACAGGATTTATGCGTGGTAAAAAGAGCAATGGTGAATGGAAAACTCCTTTCAATCCTCGTTCTTCAAATCATAGAAATGATGACTATTGCGAAGGTACTGCATGGCAATGGACATGGTTTGTTCCACACGATGTTCAGGGATTGGTAAGTTTGATGGGTGGAGAGGATAAATTTGTTGCAAAACTTGATTCTCTTTTCACTGCTTCTTCCGAGATTGAGGGAGAGGAGACATCTGCCGATATTTCAGGATTAATAGGACAATATGCTCATGGTAATGAACCAAGTCATCACATAACTCATCTTTATAACTATGTTAATCGTCCTTGGAAGACTCAGGAGTTAGTTGACAGTGTACTTCAACATCAATATTTCAATGCTCCTGATGGATTATCGGGAAATGAGGATTGTGGACAGATGTCGGCTTGGTATATCCTTAACTCGATGGGATTCTATCAGGTTGCTCCGGGTAATCCTGTCTATTCTATAGGTAGACCACTGTTTGATGAGGCTACTATACATCAACCTTCAGGAAAGGATTTTGTTATCAAGACAATTAACAACTCTAAAAAGAATAAATATATAAAGAGTATAAAGTTAAATGGAAATACTCTTTCTTCTCCTTTCTTCACTCATGGTGATATCATTAAAGGAGGAACTTTAGAGATAGAGATGTGTGATACTCCACTTATTAACACTAATAAAAAGTAAAATAGAAAATTGATGAAAAAACAGATGTTGATTCTTTTTGCCTCACTACTATTTATTTCAGCAAAGGCAAATAAGAAAGATTATGCTGACTTAGTAAATCCATTGGTTGGAACGCAGTCAACTTATGCCTTGTCAACAGGAAATACATACCCTGCTATAGCGATGCCTTGGGGTATGAACTTCTGGACTCCACAGACAGGAAAGATGGGCGACGGATGGCAGTATGTATATACAGCTAATAAAATTAATGGTTTCAAACAGACTCACCAACCTAGTCCATGGATAAACGACTACGGACAATTCTCAATAATGCCTGTTACAGGTAAACCTCTTTTTGAAGAGAGTAAACGTGCCAGCTGGTTTAACCATAAGTCGGAAGAAGCTCGTCCTTATTACTACAAGGCTTATCTTGCCGATCATGACGTGGTGACAGAGATAACTCCAACAGAAAGAGCTGCTATGTTCCGTTTTACATTCCCTGAGAGTGATTCGTATGTTGTTGTCGATGCTTTCGACAGAGGTTCACATATCCAAATCATTCCTGAAAAGAATCGTATTGTTGGTTACACAACTCGTAACAGTGGTGGTGTTCCTGAGAACTTCAAGAACTGGTTCATTGTTGATTTCGATAAACCATTCACTTATGAAGCGACATTCTCAAACGATGTTATGCCTGAGAAAAAGGATGGCTCAGTTCCTGTAACATTGAAAGAGGGAGCTCTTTCACAAACTAATTTTCACACAGGTGCAGTTATTGGATTCAAGACAAAAAGAGGTGAAATAGTTCATGCTAAAGTTGCTTCATCATTCATTAGTCTTGAACAGGCCGAACTTAACCTTCGTGAACTTAAAAATGATTCATTCGACCAACTGGTGCAAAATGGTAAAAGCAGATGGAATGAGGTGTTGGGTAAGATAGATGTTGATGGTGGTACCCTTGATCAATATCGTACATTCTACTCAAACATGTATCGTGCATTACTTTTCCCACGTAAGTTCTATGAAATCGACGCAGCAGGTAATCCTGTTCACTATAGCCCATACAACGGAAAAGTGGTTCCCGGTTATATGTTCACAGATACAGGTTTTTGGGACACATTCCGTGCTCTATTCCCATTTTTGAATCTGATGTACCCATCTATAAATAAAGAGATTCAAGAGGGGTTGATCAATACATATAAAGAGAGTGGTTTCTTCCCTGAGTGGGCAAGTCCGGGACATAGAGGTTGTATGATTGGTAACAATTCGGCTTCTGTGCTTGTTGATGCTTACCTAAAAGGTGTAAAAGTTGATGATGTTAAGACTCTTTATGAGGGATTGATTCATGGAGCAAACAATGTTCATCCTGAAGTTTCATCAACCGGCCGTATGGGATGGGAATATTATAATAAGTTAGGTTATGTGCCTTATGATGTTAAGATAAACGAGAATGCTGCTCGTACTTTGGAATATGCTTACAATGACTGGTGTATCTATAAGATGGCTAAAGAGTTGAAACGTCCAAAGAAAGAGGTAGAATTATATGCTAAACGTGCCATGAACTATAAGAACCTTTTCGATAAGGAGACAAAACTTATGCGTGGCAAGAATAAAGATGGCAAATTTATGGCACCATTCTCGCCATTGAAATGGGGTGATGCATTTACAGAAGGTAATAGCTGGCACTACTCTTGGTCAGTATTCCACGACCCTCAAGGACTTATTGACCTTATGGGTGGAAAAGAATCTTTTGTTAATATGCTGGATTCTGTATTCTCTGTTCCACCACATTTTGATGATAGCTACTATGGACATGTTATACACGAGATTCGTGAGATGCAGGTAATGAATATGGGTAACTATGCTCATGGAAATCAACCTATACAACATATGATTTATCTATATAATTATGCCGGTCAGCCATGGAAAGGTCAATATTGGTTGCGTCAGGTTATGGATAAACTTTATACCGATCGTCCTGATGGTTATTGTGGTGATGAAGATAATGGTCAAACATCTGCATGGTATGTATTTTCTGCTTTAGGTTTCTATCCTGTTGCTCCAGGTACAGATCAGTATGTTGTTGGTGCTCCACTTTTCAAGAAAGCAACACTACATTTTGAAAATGGGAATAGCATTGTTATAGATGCTCCAAACAATAGCAAAAAAGATATCTATGTAGATAAGGTTACTGTTAATGGAAAAGAGTATACTAAAAACTTCTTTACTCATGATATGTTGCATAATGGTGGTACTATTGAGTTCAATATGTCTGCTACTCCAAATGTGAATAGAGGTATTAACCCAGAAGATATGCCATATTCATTTACACATGAACTAAAGAAAAAATAATTCTATTTTTAGAATATTCAATTCTAGTTATAGAGGTATAACATACAATAAAATGTATAATAGATAACCTTCATTACTATTTAATCTTTATAATTGAGAAGATAAAAAGATAAGGCCTGGTCAAATCATATTGACCAGGCCTTACTTTTATAAAAACGGAATTATATTATTGCATATCAACAACATGTTTCACCGGTGACATGATGAATGTAAATTCATAATCACCGTGAGGAAGCATATATTCAGCTCTTGGCCATGCGCCCCAGCTATTTACACATCCTAATCCCATCTGTGCTTTGTCGATACATAAGTTTGTAAGGTCAGCAACAGGAACTTCAGGAGAGTGTCTTTGATCTTTGTCTTCGCCATCATCGAGTGACTCGATAGTATAGTTAAGAGCAGATGCTGAGAATGGAGCTTCAGAAATAAATTTCAAACCATTGCCTGAAATATTAAGCTGTTTCCACCAACGTATATCTGTTTTGTTACCATTTTCCTGTGGACGGATATATGGATAGAATTGATCAGCAACCTTTTGACGATATAAACCAATGAATTCGCTGTGGTTACGGTCAGAATAGTTCTCACCTGGTCCACGTCCATAATATTCAATAGTCGAGAATGACTTAGGCATCTTCATCTGCATACCAAAACGGAACATCGGAGCCACTTTAGCATCTTTTTCAGCACTCATTTTTTGAGTAACCTTGATTGTTCCTGCATTATTGATAACATAAGTAAGAGCTAATTTAGCTGATACGTTAGGCATGTCGTATGTAGCATCAACAATAGCTTGGTTGTTTTCTATCTTGTAGTTGAATGAAGTAAGTTTCAAGCCTGGATTCTTCCATGCACCAAATTTCTTTTGCAAGCCGGCACCCATATCATTATCTGTAGGAGCACGCCAGAAGTTTGGAGTAAGTTGAGAACCCTCTATTAACATCTCAAGTCCATTAACATCATATTTGCTCAAGAAACCATTGTGCTTGTTGAAATCAACAACAAAGTTATCACCTTTTATGATAAGGTAGTTGAAATCTGCTTCATCAACAGCAATCTTAGCTTCAGCAACGTTTGTCTTTTTAACGTTTACAACATTCATTACAGGGTTAAGAACAGGAGTAAGTCTTAACTGGTCTCTTGCAATGATTGCACCTGCAGGAAGGATACCTTCAGCCTCTTTCAACTTATATTCAACATTCAAGAACCACTCTTTATTGTTAGTTGTATTTCCGATGTTTAGAGTAACTTTTCCTGTTTGTTGTGGAGCAACATTAAGTTTTTCTACTCTTCCTGTACGAACAACTTTACCATTTGCAATAACCTTCCAATCCATGTAATATGCAGAAAGATCACGGAAGAAGTTTTCGTTATATATATTTATTTCACCTTTAGCAAGGTTAGAAGGAGTAGTCCAAATGTTTTGATAGTAATAGCCTACTTCAGCAGCGTGAGGGTTTGGAATACGGTCAGGACCGATCATACCGTTATCACAGAAGTTATTGTCGCTACCATCATATTTATTGAAATCACCACCATAAGCATAAACAGTTACACCATTTTTGTTCCAACGAACAGATTGGTCAACGAAGTCCCAAATGAAAGCACCTTGTAGGTTAGGATATTTACGGATTAAGTCCCAATACTCTTTAAATCCACCCATTGAGTTACCCATTGCATGAGCATATTCACATTGAATAAGAGGTTTTTTAGCATCAGTACGTTGACCATATTTCTCCATACCTTCGTAACCATAGTACATTGGGCAGAATACATCTGTATGATCTTTTTGACGAGCTTGTTCATACTGAACAGGGCGGCTCTTATCTTCATTCTTGATCCATTTGTAAGCTGCTTCAAAGTTTACGCCATCACCGGCTTCATTACCTAATGACCAGAATATTACACTTGGATGGTTGAAAGAACGTTGAACATTACGTTGATTTCTCTCCATAGTAGCTTTTGCATAAGCTGGATTTTTAGCAAGAGTTGTCTCACCATATCCCATACCGTGTGACTCAACATTTGCTTCAGCAACAATATAAAGACCATACTTGTCGCAAAGGTCATACCAAATATTATTGTCTGGGTAGTGGCATGTACGAACAGCATTCACATTATGTTCTTTCATAATTTTTATATCTTGAAGCATACGTTCAACAGATATAACATAACCACCATCAGGATCCATTTCATGTCTGTTAGCACCTTTAAATAGTATAGCTTTACCATTTACAAGTACTTGATCACCTTTAAGTTCAATTTTACGGAAACCAACATTTACAGGAATAACTTCATTGCTACCTTGCAAAGTAGCTTTCAAAGTATAAAGATAAGGAGTTTCAGCACTCCATTTGTGAGGGTTTTCAACATTAAGAGTATAAGTACCACTTCCTTTTGCTTGAGTAGAAGCAACCTGTTTGCCATTAGCATCAACTAATTCAAGAGTAACAGGAGCAGAACCTTTTAAAGAAAGATTTACTTCAAGTGATCCATTTTTATACTCATTATCCAAATTTGGAGTTACTCGGATGTCTTCAATACGTTTTTTGCTACGAGCATATAGATAGCAATCACGAGCAACACCACTATAACGGAAGAAGTCTTGATCTTCAAGATAAGAGCCATCACACCAACGGAAAGTCTGGAACGCAATAAGATTCTCTTTACCTGGTTTCAAATATTTTGTTAGGTCGAATTCAGCCTCGAGTTTGCTATCCTCACTATAACCTACATATTTGCCATTAACCCAAACATAGATATTTGATGTTACGGATCCGAAATGAGCAATAATATCTTTTCCATTCCATGATGCAGGAACAACAATCTCTTTACGATATGAACCAACGTTGTTATCTTTTGTAGGAACAATTGGAGGATTATGTTTGAATTGGTTTCTCCAAGCGTAACCAACATTTACATAGATAGGATTACCATATCCATTAAGTTCCCAAAGGCCTGGAACTTCCATGTTATTCCAACTGCTATCATCAAAATTAACTTTCCAAAAGTCAGTAGGACGTTGGTCGGCATGGCGTACCCAGTTGAATTTCCATGTTCCGTTTAACGACATATAGTTTGAAGAGTTCTCTTTAACTCCACTATTTGCTGCATCTAAATTTTCGTATGCGAAATAGTTTGTGTGCATAGGAGCTCGATTGACAGCATTGATATTTGGATCAAGCCATTCATTGGATTGCGCTCCAGCAGAAAGTGCTACTATAGTGAGCGCAGCTGTTAGAATCTGTTTTTTCATTCCTTTGAAGTTTGTTAATATATTAAAGGTTTTTTGCAAATATAGGTAAAATACCAGTTAATAATAGCCACAAATCGGTCAATAGTTGCTTAATATTAAGTCATTATGCTCTATAAAAGGAATAAAATCAAAATAATGTCCAAACGCACTTATCTACCAAATTGTTAGTTCGAGCTTCTATAATGTTATCACCAAATTGTAATGTTATTGGGAATGTGCACATAGAAAGATTGTCTGCCTCTTTGGTAGCAATCTCTTTCCCATTAAGAAACAGTGTTACCTGTTTTTGATTGGTAAATATTATAACTTCAGTTTCTGCTTTTGTACGATTTGTACTTCTTTTACCCGAAATATGTATCATAGCATCTTCCTTATTCCAATTTGCTTTGTAGAAATAGAAAGCATCTTTTTTGACTTTTCGGTCGAAAGTAACAAGACCTTTATCATTTATGCCCAATCTATCTCCTTCAGTACGATGAGCAGCACCAAAATCAAACATATTCCAAATGAAACTACCCCACACGAATGGTCTAGCACTAATTATTTCCCAATTTTTTATATGATAATAAGTTTGCCAGTTTTCGGGATGCCAAAAACTATTTGGAACAGGTTGTTTCAAAATGTCCTGTTGATGATATATACTAGCCCCTGCGCCATACTCACTGATACCTATTTTGAGTTGAGGATTCTGTTTGTGCATCTTGTCAAGCCATGTAGCAAGAGTCTTGGGCGTTGCGCCATACCAACCATCATATTTATTCCATGCAATAAGGTCTGTAATGAAATTCAAGTTCCCATCTTGGTTGCTCGCTGCCGTTGTTGGTCTTGTATTATCCTCATTGTGGGATAATTGATTCAACTCTTTAATATATTCTACAGGGTTATCACCATTCTCTTTTAACTCATTGAAAAGGCCCCAGAAGCAAATGCTTGGATGATTAAAGTTTTGACGAATAAGTTCCTTTAATTGTTCTTTACCATTGGCGTGAAAAGATTCAGAGTTTACATATCCTTTGTCCTCATATCCTCCCGGACCAACAAAAGGTATCTCGCTCCAAACAATATAACCGTGTTTATCTAATAAATTCAGGAAGTACTTATCTTGAGGGTAATGGCTTAGTCGTACTGCATTAGCACCCATCTCATTCATAATATCAATGTCTTCCTGATGATGCTCTTTCCGTATAGCATTGCCAATTTCAGGTCTATCTTGATGTCTACATACACCTTTTAAAGTAAGATGTTCGCCGTTGAGGAAAAAACCTTTGTTAGGATCAACAGAAAAATACCTTAGTCCCATTGGCTGTATAACTTCATCAACTTTTTTATCATTAATATAAAGCGACACATTTACACTATACATAAATGGGTCTTTTTTCCCATTCCATAAGTGAGGCTTTTTAATGAGAAGGGAAACTGATTCATTTTGTTTTTTCTCATTTGCCTTAATAGTAACTTTCTTTTCTTCTTGGCAAATCAGTTTATCCCCATCAAAAATAGAGATATTAATTTTTGCCTTCTTCTGTTTGTCAAAAGGATTAGTTAATAAAGTTCGTACATTTATTTTGGCTTCATCTTTTGTTACTGAATTTTGTTCAATATAAACACCATCCGATGCATAGTCAAATAAAGAGATTGACACAGGTTCAGTAGCAATAAGTTCTACGTCTCTATATAATCCTCCATAAAAATTAAAATCGCCTACTAATGGCATTAAGTCTAATCTTTCAGCATTATTGATTCGCGCCAATATAGTATTATCTTTACTCCAATCTATTTTGTCTGTCAACTCAATGATAAAAGATGTATATCCTCCTTTATGTTCACCTATATGTTTTCCATTAAAGAATATGTCAGCAACCGAATTTGCTCCATTAAATTTTATAAATACTCTTTTATCTTTCCAAGAAGGATTAAAAACAAGTTTTTTACTATAATTACCTATTCCTCTTTTATAATCAAGCTTACCATTAGTAATGTCTTGTGCATTCCATGTATGAGGTAGATCGACTCTCTTTTCACTGTTTTTCTCTACCTGATGTGAGAAACGAAATTTCCAGTCATTATTTATTATTTTCGTCTCTCTTTGTGCCGTTACAATATTAATATTACAAAGAAGAGCTGTAATAAGTAAGTATACTCTGTTTTTCATCCTTATTTAATTATAAAGTTAATGTTGTTGCTTTTTCTTCTCACTAATGAAGTTAGATAATTTACCAATAACATTTTTATATTTCACTTCATTACTTCTATTTTCATTTTCCTGTTTGTCGATTTTGTGATCAAAAAGCATTATATTCTTTTTGCCATCTTTTTTAAGCCATTCAGCATAGTTATATCTTTTGTCCACAGCATTATCTCCACCTTGCCACTGAATATATACAGCATTTTTGGTCTTCTTTTTTAAATTTTTCAAGATAGGAACGAAACTAATTCCATCAAGCTGATCCTTTGGCAAAGGGATGTCACATAGCTCGCAAAGAGTAGGATATAGGTCAACAAATTCTACAGGTGAAAATGTACGCCCTTTCTTCATACCCGGTGCACGTACAATGAGAGGCACATGTGTAGCTCTCTCCATTAATGAATGTTTTCCCCAAAAATTATGTTCTCCTAAATGCCAACCATGATCGCCAAAAAACATAACAATAGTATTCTCGGCAAGCCCAAGACTATCCAAAGCATTTAAAATCTTACCAATTTGTGCGTCAACATAACTTACAGCTGCATAATAACCATGTTTTGCTTTTCTTTGAAAATCTTCATCATCGGTATTATCTACACAAGCATACGAAAAAATCTCTTTAGATCCCTGTACCTCTTTGGGCAAATTCTTTGGACGAAAACGGTTGTCGGCTAAAGGTATTTCTTCTCTTTCATACATATCCCAATATTTTTTTGGAACATTAAATGGAAGATGTGGTCTCCAGAAGCCACATGCAAGGAAGAAAGGTTCTTGCTTATCTTTAAGTCTTATTAAATCATTAATGGTTCGTATTGTTGCCTTTCCATCGTCATAAGCATCATCTTCAACATCAGCCGATTCACAGAACGGACCTCTCATGGTTTTAGGATTAATGGTTTTACCCGATTCGCTATTCATCCATAATTCCCATTTATTATATTCAGCCCAGTCATGTCCATAACCATCTGGGTTTACTCTCCATGGATATTCACTCCAATCTTCGGCACAATCTGTGATATTATGAAATACTTTACCATTTGATACGGTATAATAACCATTCTCTTTAAACCATTTAGGCATAGAAATGGCATTAGGAACATCTTTACATGCATAAGCTTCATAGTCGATAAATCGATTAGGCAATTTGGGATACATCCCTGTGAGTAAACTAGCTCTAGATGCTCCACTAACAGGAATATTGCAATATGCATTTTCAAAAAGTGTTCCTCTTTGCGCTAATTTATCAATATTAGGAGTTTTAATATTGCTTACTCCGTAACACCCTAATTCAGGACGCAAATCATCGGCTATGAGCATGAGAACATTCATTTTCCTCTGTTTGCTCTCACTCTTTTGAGCTCGGCTATTATTAGGAAGGAGTGCTAGTAGCACTCCTCCTAAAAGATGAAATCTATAAATCATTAATAATACTATTTATTTATTATATCCATCGTTTTGCTTAAGATTTGTATTAAGAGCCAAATCACTAAGAGGTAGAGGATATAGATAGTAATGAGATTGCCATCCCTTTACTCCATTCATATTAAAGATATATACATAACCTTCCTGATTGCTTTCACTTAAATCAAGTGAACCATCAGCATTTATTTTAGCAACTTTCATAGCTGCAGGATTTCCATAGTCGGCTTTATTAACCCATGCACCAAGTGGCATTTGAGAGAGCACTTTTTCTGCTTTTTTCCATCTTCTAACATCTCTAAAAGCAAATCCTTCGCATGATAGCTCAACTTCTCTTTCTCGGCGGACTTCCCAAAGAACAGGATTAACATCACTATCTCTATTAGTATCCCAATCAGCAGTAATATTGCTTACAACCATTTTTTGTACTCCTGCTCTTTCTCTTAATTTATTGATAGTTGCATCGGCAACATCTTGAGTAAAGATATTCAATTCGCATGCAGCTTCAGCATAGTTAAGCATAACCTCTGCTGTACGGAATATTGGAGCTGCTGAGTTGTTCGAGCTATCGTTGCTAGGACATTCAACCCAAGTGTTATAGAATTTCCAAGGTATATATCCCATATATGCTTTTTGCCAGTTCCAAACGCCATTAGCCGATTGCCATAAATTTGGAATTCTAGTTGCATAGTAACCCTTGAAATTTGAAGCAGGAAGTACTTTATTACCGGCCCAACCGGTTCCATTATTTGAATTGATAAGATTTATATATTCGTCAGCATAGTAATTGTCATCACCTTCCTGATAACGAATATATGATGTAATATTACCAGAACGATTATTATTTGTCATGTAAGGAGGAATAATAGTAAGGTATAGACGTCTGTCTCTATTTCTAAATTCAGCATATACCTTTTTTGAACCATTACTTTCCTTGTTACCTTCATATTTTTCACTTGTACTTATAGGTTTACCATCTGTACAAAGGAATTTATCAACAAAATATTTAGTTGCTTCAGTAGTAGCTTCACCGGTTCTTAAACTTCTCACTCTTGAATGACCTTCATTCTTCATGTTTCTATAATCTTTATATAGAAGAACTTCTGAAATTTTAGCTAAATCAGTTCCTAAAGAGTTGAATAAAGCATCATAATTAGAATGAACGTTAGGTACAGAAGTTAATACCTCCTTAGAAGCATCTACACATGCCTGTAGATATTTTTCACTGTTACCAAGAGAGTGATATTTTCTCCAAGTACCTTCAAAAAGTCCAAATCTTGATAACAAAGCATTTACTACATTCTTATTTATAGTGTTACTTCCATCACCATCTTTTCGTATGTTCTTGGCAGCATATTGAAGATCTAAAAGAATTTGATTAGTAACAGAATCACGTTTTGTTCTTGCTGAATATAGTTCTTCACTATCAGTAGTTAATACATGATCAATCCAAGGCACATCTCCATATCTGGAAACAAGTTCCAAATATCTGTAAGCACGGAAAAAATATCCCACTGAGCGCCAATGTTTCTTTTCCTCCTCGCTCATTTTAGATTTATCAATATTATCAAGCATAAGGTTTACTTGACGTATATATGAAAAGTCCCAGTCTTGATAATATACACCATTACCTTCCTTACCTGTACCTTCTGGACTTGCTGGTACAATAATGTTAGCTTGAGCCCATAGTGAAAGACAGCTAGCCGCTGAATTACCTTTTGTTATAAAATTACCGGCATTTATTTCATCGCTGAAGTTTGTATCTGAGTATCCTTCAAAGATTTCGTACAGACTCCATGCATAAGTTTTGAAATTAGAATCTGTAATAAATGCAGTGCTCTCTGTTTGTTGATCTTGTGGATATACCTCCAGAAAATCATTGTTACATCCTGTTGCAAATAGAGCAGAAACGAGTAACAAACTATATATTTTTTTCATATTAATCATCATTTTACATATTAGAATTTAACTTTAACACCTGCTGACCATTTTCTCAAATAAGGATATGTCCATCCTCTTGCTCCAGCTCTATCTAACTCAGCTTCCGGATCAAGTCCATTAGGAAGATGGTCAAATGTTGCAAGGTTTTCTCCACTTACAAAAACAGATGCAGCAGCAATGTTAACTGGCTTCAACCATTTTTTTGGCATCTTATATGATAAAGTGATGTTTCGTATAGAAAGATATGCTCCGTTTTGCAAATATTTAGTTTGGCAAAGACGATTAGCACTTGTGTTTTTCTTAGCTCTATCATATACACGTGGGAAGTATGCATCGGTATTATTCTCTGTCCAGTAATCTAATTGGCTGCTCATCAATGTTGAATACTCATCATACCAAGGCCAGAATAATTCATTTGATATCCATAAATCTCTCTTACCTACACCTTGCAATAAGAATGAAAGAGAGAAGTTTTTATAATTTACATTTCCTGTAATACCATATTGGAAACGAGGTGTTGAGTTACCAATAATTTTGCGGTCACCTGGTTTTTCTAAAGTATTTTGTCCCTTATCAATTATACCATTGTTGTCGTAATCTACATAAAGAATATCCCCTGGGTTAGGATTAGAATATCCATCAACGTGAGGAATACCCTCTTTTAATGTTCCATCTGCATTAAAGTCATTAGAAGTATAGTATCTGTCAGTTTCATAACCCCATATCTCACCAATATATTGTCCTTCATAATACTGGCTCAATAGTCCTGCAATATTGTCATATTTTGTAATCTTTGTTCTACTATCATATAATGAGAATCCTAAATTAAAATCAATATCTTTATTTATGTTTCCATTGTATGATAATGATAACTCCCAACCTTTTGTCTCAAGATTTGCAACATTTTCCAGTGGTGCAGGACTTCCTAAAGTAGATGGTTTTTGACTACCTTGTGCCAACATACCATTTGTTTGACGTGAATACCAGTCGAATGTCAAGAATAAACGGTTATTTAAAAATGCTGCATCCAATCCAAAGTCTAAAGTTTTAACCTTTTCCCAAGTAAATGAATTACTAACTAAATCAGGAGTGTCAAGTGTATAAACGTAAGCACCATTTACATACCATGTTGAAGTACGAATATTCATACCAGGCAACCACTGATATGGATTGATATTTTGATTACCTATAGTACCATATGAAACACGTAGTTTTAGATTATCCATGAATTTTTCTGTACCTTTCATAAACTTTTCCTGGCTAATACGCCATGCAGCCGAGAAAGAAGGAAACATACCAAAACGTGAACTAGTAGGGAATTTAGAAGAACCATCATATCTTCCATTCATCTCAAAAAGATAACGATCTTTATAGCTGTAATTAGCTCTAAAGAAACCACTGCGTAAAGTGTATTCTGAAAAATTATCATCAGCATTTACCTCTCCTACACCTCCTGAAATAGATGGCATGCTTTGATTTATCATGTTTGTTTTTGAACTTATGTTTTGCTCCCATAGGTAAGATTCCTGTGAGAAACCGGCCATAAGTTTTATGTCATGAGCATCAGCTAATGTGAATGAATAAGTTGAGAATAGGTTAAATGAATTATAATCAGTATTCTCACTTATCACTTTATATACTGAAGAAGCTTCTGTAGTAGATTGCTCCAATACATCATCCTGGCAACGTATATATGTATAAATAGGATTGAAGGATTTCTTTCCATAGAAGTTTTTATCAAGAGTATATTCTCCAACGATGTTCCAATTTTTCAAAGGAGTTAAAGTAATACGTCCTGTTAAACGTATGTTGTCACGCTTGATGCTGGTAGCATACGAATTTTTGATAAAATTAGCAGGGGTATTATAATCATACATAGTACCATCAACTTCAGCCGATCCTACTGAGTAATAGCTAGGGAATGCAACGGCACCACCCCAAATACCATAGTTAGCATTTGTCTCAGGAAGAGTTTTTTTAGAATTGGTATATTTGAAGTCAAGCTCAGGCTTAATCCATGATTTAGCATTCGAAGTAATATATCCGGAGATGTTGTATCGTTTATATGAGTCTTTATCACTAATCAATATACCATCTTCATCAACATATCCTAATGACATTCTATATGACATATTTTTATTTCCGCCATCAGCTGATACATCATACATTTGTTGAAAACCATAAGATGACATCATATCATTGATCATGTCAGTTTCAGCAAGTGAATATTTAATACCGGCATCACCCTCTTCAACAGAACCCATAATTGCTCCTGTAGGATATTTACCCGGATTGCTATTATAATCATTGATAAGATTTAACCATTTATCAAGATTCTGTGAACCACTATAATCACCGATATTTTTATACATTTGAACAACCTCTAAAGGATTTGCCTTTTTAGGAAGGTTCATAGGTGTTGACGCAGCCCAATTAGCATTGAAGTTGATGTTGAAAGATTCATCTTTTGCTCCTTTTTTTGTAGTGATAAGAATAACACCAAAAGCAGCACGAGCACCATAAATAGCCGATGAGGCAGCATCTTTAAGTATAGTCACTGTCTCGATATCATTTGGGTTAAGCATATCCACATCCATTTCAACGTTATCAACGAGAACCAAAGGAGTACCTCCGTTACCATTGATAGTACCTGTTGCTCCACGGATTGTCCATTTGTTTGATGAACCTGGTTCTCCATTACCATTGTTTACTTGAAGACCTGGAACTGCACCACGAAGTGCTGTACTAACAGAAGAAATAGGACGATCGCCAAGGACTTTATCCATATTTACAGTAACTGTAGCACCTGTAAGATTTTGTTTCTTTTGAGTACCATAACCTACAACAACCACCTCATCAAGAATTTCATTATCTTCTTTTAATGAAATGTTTAATTGTGTATTATTTTTTACTTGTACCTTTTGTGTTTTGAAACCTATATACGAAACAATCAGATTATTTTGTGGAGCAGCTTGAATATTAAATTTTCCATCAAAATCAGATGTTGTTCCTATTGTAGAACCTTCAATTAAAACGGTTGCTCCAATAACCGGTTCTCCATTACTATCTAAAATAATACCTGAAATAGTTTTAGCTTTTCCTTCATTAGCATTACTCTTTGATAGTTTATCTGTAATAATAATAGATGTAGGTGATACTATTTCAAAAGTTATATCCTGACCTTGGAAGATCTTATTAAGCACTTCTGAAACAGTTGCGTTCTGCATGTTGATTGAAACTTTCTTGTTAGAGTCAAGAACTGCATTACGATATGAAAAATGATAGGATGTTTGTTTTTCTATAGACTTGAGTACCTTTTCTATAGAAGCATTTTCAAAATTTAGAGATACCTTATTTGTCTGTGCAAACGTAACAACTTGTACACAGAAAATCATAAGCAAAAATAGTAGAAAATGCAATTTAACTTTTCTGTTCATGTTTTTCGGTTTTATTAAATTTATAATTAGTGTTCAATAGTAGTACAACCAACTACTCAAAAAGTACCGAAAAAATTAAACATTTTTTTAGTTATTAATAAAAAACTATTTTCCCATTTTTTATTAAAACGTTCATGTGATATGCCTTAGCAATAATATTCAATGATTCATTAAGATTTGTAGATGGTAATGACCCGGTGAAAAAATCATTATTTTTAAACTTTCTCTCAAGTTGTATTTCCACTTTATGTCTCTTCTCAAGTTCCAAAAGAACATTTTCAAGTTTCTCATTATTAAAAATCAATAATTTACTCTTCCATGCATATCCATTTTTCTTCTTAATACTTGCTATGTGGAACTTACCATTACTATAATCCATAGTAGCAATATTTCCTTCATGAAGAGATATAGTGTTATTAAATTTCATAGAAGTCAGATTGACACAACCTTCATCAAGTTGCACTTCACAACTATTTTCTGTGTCTCGAGAGAGTAAATTAAACTTTGTTCCAACAACAACGACTTTAATATTCTTATTGTTAATTGTAAAAGGATTATTTTTATTAGCAGTAACTTCAAAATAGCCCTCTCCCGAGAAATCAATATTTCTTCTCTTATCGCTGAAATCAGATACAGAGTATACTATCTTTGAATCTTCATTAAGAATTACTTTTGTGCCGTCAGGAAGAGTAATATTTGCGTTTTCCCCTTTGTTTGTATATATAGTGAATATATTGGATGCAATTTTGTTGCTCTCATTATAAAAGTAGAAAGTAGATAATAATAATATTGGAAGCAATATTGCTGCAGCCCATTTGCATAAGACAGGAAATACTTTTGTAAAGTTATTGGAAGAGGGGAATAGTTGATTATCTATATACCTTTTTATATCAACAATATCTTTTTGTGATACTTGCTGAATATTTTCGTCAAAAGATTCCCATTTATTGAAAAGTACCTCTTCAATAACTTTGTTTTCTTCTTTGTTTGTATCACTTCTGAGCTCTAATAACTCTTCATGAGATAACTTGTCGTTTATGTATTTGTCTATCTTATCCATATTCCGTAATACAATCAAAATTACATATAGTACTTACCTTTTTAAATTAATTAACTAATAAAAATATTAAAATGAAATAAAAACATTTATCCAGCATGTTTTTTAGTCTTTTTATCCCCATAGAAACATTATTCTTAACAGTCTGCTCACTTAAATTAAGCATATTCGCTATCTCTTTATTTGATAGTCCTTCAAACCTTGATAAGATGATAATTTGTTTTTGTTTTTCAGGTAATTTATTTAGACATTTGTTTATGCAATCTAAATAGTCTTTATATTCTACTTTTTCACTTACCTCATTTGTGGAAATAGCATCCTTATACAATATATACTCCTCATATATATTTGAGTTTAATCCTTTTTTATAGGCATTAATCAAATCATTTTTTGCAATAGTGAAGAGTAGTGATGATATAGAATCTCTTAATTCTAATGATGAGCGGTTCATCCAAAGTTTTATGAAAACAGTTTGAACGATATCTTTAGAATCTTCGTTTGATTTTGTGAATGTTAGGCAATAGCTATATAAACGCCTAGAATACATCTGATATATTTGATTAAATGCATTCCTAGACCCATTTCTTAATTGTTCAATCAGTATTTGTTCTGTTTTATCTTTCACTATAGTAGCTTTTTGAAAAATAATTATTAAAATCCTAATCGTTGAACTAAGATTTACGTAAAAACGCTGTTGTAATTCTCGGCTTACAACATAGATAACAATGTGAATTGTTGTTTTGCTAATATAAGAAATCTAAATATACAATAAAAAAGTTTTTACATTATTGTGCTATTTATCTTTATTTTTAATTTGAAGTGATGTTTATAGCTTATTCATAGAAACCTTTGCAACTTAGTTTTAAATTATTTGTTGTTACATAAAACTGTCGGGATTAGATTCTCTTTGGATTGAAATAAATCAAACTTTTACTAAAGATTTAATTGTAAGGTCAAAAGGATAAAGTTTAAAATGTTTGTTAAGTAATTCATTTTACAGTGTGGTTTATCCATTTCACACTGTGAAACAGATAAACCGCACTGTGAAACACATGTTTCACAGTGCGGTTTCATAAAAAGTACAGGTTCTTTTACTCAATAACCCAAGAAGAGTTATAAGGTTTTATAGAGTCAGTATCATAATATAACCCATCTTCAGCAGGTATTTGAATAATATACTCTTTTCCTGTTTTATTCATAAGCATACTATTACGAAGCCATGGATTGAGCATCTTTAAAAAAGCAAGCGTCGTTCCCTTTTCATTAGCCCATTTTGCCAAATCATTGATTCCTGTTGTAATAGAAATATTTTTTGTTTTAAGTTGTGGATATAGATCGGATGCGCGAAGACGGAAACCGAACTCAGAAGGGTTGGTAAAGACCAGTTTTGCAGCAAGAATTCTATAAACATATCTTGATGTCTCCTCAACCAAATGTAAATCCAGAGAGTTTGTAACACTTTGTATCTCTAACTGACGTGAAATTCTTGCTTGACCTGCATTGTAAGATGCTGCAACAGAGGCCCAATCGCCATATTTTGCATGTGAATTCTTTAAATATTTACATGCTGCATGAGTAGCCTTTTCTACATCATACCTCTCATCAACATAACTGTTTACCTCCAAACCATACTCTTTCGCAGTAGTAGGCATGAACTGCCATAAACCGGCTGCTCCAGCACCTGATCTTGCCAATGGATTCACACTACTCTCGATTACCATAAGATATTTCAGATCGTCGGGAATATTGTTCTCCTTAAGAATAGGCTCTATTATTGGAAAATATCTATTGGCTCTTTTTATCATCTGCAAAGTTGTGCTATGCATATATGTAACAGCCAAAATCTCTTTATCCAACTTCTCTCGTCTATCGAAACGGCGTAAATCTATATCATCACCTGCAAAATTTATGCTCTTTGGAATAGATGGGGAACTATATGTTAAAGCTGTATGTTCGTTGCTTATATTTACCGATAAAGACTCTTTGTTTTTTTCTATATTATCATTTGCGCATGCGCCTATGTTAGTTAGTATAATAAATGATGCAAATGCATGCATCTTCAATATATTTAATTTCATCGTTTTCAATTATTCACTTTTATACAAAGATATCGCTTTTTTCTTTATCTCATTTACAAAAAAGGAATCAAATATATCTCTTATCTGATTTTTTATGCATAAATATTATTTAATTATGATAATCTATACATATATTGAAATGGTTCAAAATATTAATAAAAGCATAAATTATTGCATAAAACAGCTCTTTTTATGTATAAACATAAATAAAAAATAATTTTTTAATTGTTTATATTCAAAATATGTATAATTTTGCAGTCGGTTTAAGAATAATTATACAGATTATGAAAAGTAAGAATAGTAGACTGGATGCTATCAAAATTATTATTTCAAAAAATGAAATTGGTAGTCAAGAGGAGTTATTGCAAGCTCTTTCAAAAGAAGGTTTTGTGTTAACGCAGGCAACATTATCAAGAGACTTGAAGCAATTAAAAGTGGCCAAAGCAGCAAGTATGAATGGTAATTACGTCTATGTTTTACCTAATAATACTATGTACAAACGTATGACGGATCCTAGCCTTATTAATGATAATTTAATTCATAACGGGTTTATATCTATTGAATTCTCATCCAACATAGCTGTAATAAAGACTAGACCAGGATATGCTAGCTCTTTAGCATATGATATAGATAACAAAAATTTTGACGAAATTCTTGGTACTATTGCAGGTGATGATACTATATTGCTTGTAATTCGAGAAGGATATAGCCATAGTTCTATAAAAGAGGCATTATCATTGATAATTCCTAGTTTTTAGAATTACAATCCTTAAGTTTAATAAAAGAAATGGATAATATGCAAATTGATGTGATGGTGGCAGACGCATCACATGAGGTATACGTTGATATAATTCTTGATACGATAAAAGAGGCTGCTAAGGTTCGTGGTACCGGTATAGCAGAGCGTACTCATGATTATGTTGCTACAAAGATGAAAGAGGGAAAAGCTATCATTGCATTAGATGGCGATACTTTTGCCGGTTTCACTTATATTGAATCATGGGGTAATAAGCAATATGTTGCTACTTCAGGACTTATTGTACATCCTAATTACAGAGGTACAGGTTTGGCAAAAAGAATAAAACAAGCTTCATTCCAGTTGGCTAGATTAAGATGGCCAAAAGCTAAAATATTCTCTTTAACCAGTGGTGCTGCTGTGATGAAGATGAACACAGAGCTTGGTTATGTACCAGTTACGTTCAACGAGCTTACTGATGATAAAGCTTTCTGGAAAGGATGTGAAGGTTGTATAAACCATGATATTCTTAAAGCAAAAGATCGTAAATTCTGTATCTGTACAGCTATGCTTTATGATCCAGCATTACATAATGATAAAAAATAAATAATATAGCTATGGAAACTAAGAAAAAAGTTGTTGTTGCATATAGTGGTGGGCTAGATACATCTTATACTGTAATGTATCTTGCCAAAGAGAAGGGGTATGATGTATACGCTGCTTGTGCAAATACAGGAGGTTTCAGTCCTGAACAACTTAAACAAAATGAGGAAAATGCATACAAATTAGGTGCTAAAGCTTATGTAACTATCGATGTTACTCAGGAGTACTATGAGAAAAGTTTGAAATATATGGTTTTTGGTAATGTTCTTCGTAATGGAACATATCCTATCTCTGTAAGTTCTGAACGTATATTTCAAGCTCTTGCTATAGCACGCTATGCAAACGAAATTGGTGCTGATGCAATAGCACATGGATCAACAGGTGCAGGTAATGACCAAATTCGTTTTGATATGACTTTCCTTGTTTTGGCTCCAGATGTAGAGATAATAACACTTACTCGTGACAATGCTTTAAGCCGAAATGAAGAGATTGAATATCTTAAAAAGAATGGTTTTGAAGCTGACTTCACTAAATTGAAATATTCATATAATGTAGGACTTTGGGGAACATCTATTTGTGGTGGTGAAATACTTGACTCAACACAAGGATTACCTGAGTCGGCATATCTTAAACAAGTTACCAAAAGTGGTAGCGAAGAACTCAGATTAACTTTTGAAAAGGGTGAATTAAAGGCTGTAAATGGAGAGGTATTTGATGATCCTATTAAAGCCATTTTAAAAGTTGAGGAGATTGGAGCAGCTTATGGTATTGGTCGTGACATGCACGTAGGTGATACAATAATCGGTATTAAGGGTAGAGTAGGTTTCGAAGCTGCTGCTCCTATGCTTATTATTGGTGCACACCGTTTCCTTGAGAAATATACTTTAAGTAAATGGCAACAATATTGGAAGGATCAGGTTGCTAACTGGTATGGAATGTTCCTTCACGAAAGCCAATATCTGGAACCTGTGATGCGCGACATTGAAGCTATGCTTGAAGAGTCACAACGTAATGTTAATGGAACAGCAATTCTTGAACTACGCCCACTTTCATTCTCAACTATTGGCGTTGATTCAAAAGATGACCTTGTTAAGACTAAATTCGGTGAATATGGTGAGATGCAGAAGGGATGGACAGCCGAAGATGCTAAAGGATTTATTAAAGTAACTTCAACACCTTTGCGTGTATATTATAATAACCATAAAGACGAAAATATTTAATAATGATAAAAACAGGAATTATTGGTGGAGCAGGGTATACTGCAGGTGAACTTATTCGTCTGCTTTTGAATCATCCGGAAGTAGAAATAAAGTTTGTAAATAGCAGCAGCAATGCAGGAAACAAAATTACTGATGTTCACGAGGGACTTTATGGTGAGACTGATTTATGCTTTACTGATCAGTTGCCACTCGATGAAATAGATCTTTTATTCTTCTGTACAGCACATGGAGATACAAAGAAATTCATGGAGAGCCATAACATTCCTGAGGATTTAAAAATTATTGACCTCTCTATGGACTATCGTTTGGAAAGTGATGAGCATGACTTTGTATATGGATTGCCAGAACTTAACAGACGTTCCATTTGCAAAAGCAAACATGTTGCCAATCCGGGATGTTTTGCCACAGCTATTCAACTTGGATTGTTACCACTTGCCAAACATCTTCTTTTAAATGATGATATCACTGTTAATGCAATCACAGGAAGTACCGGAGCAGGTGTTAAACCTGGTGCAACAAGTCACTTTAGTTGGAGAAACAATAATATGAGTGTATATAAACCTTTTTCTCACCAACATATCCCTGAGATTAAGCAGTCGCTCAAACAGTTGCAAAATAGTTTTGATTCAGATATAGACTTTATACCTTATCGTGGTGACTTTGCACGTGGTATCTTTGCTACATTGGTAGTGAAATGTAACTTGGAAATCGATGAAGTTGTAAAACTTTATGAAGAGTACTACTGTAAAGATTCTTTTGTACATATCATTGATAAGAATATTGATTTGAAGCAGGTTGTGAATACCAACAAGGCTCTTATTCACCTTGAAAAGCATGGAAACAAACTGCTAATTATTACATGTATTGACAATTTGCTAAAAGGTGCCAGCGGACAAGCAGTTCATAATATGAACCTTATGTTCAACTTTGAAGAGACAGTAGGTTTGAAACTTAAGCCTTCGGCATTCTAAAATATTCAGTTGAAAAGTGTGTTAGCAGAAAGATTCTCTACACACTTTCATTTTATAATTAAAAAGATAGTTTTATGAAATTATTCGACGTATATCCACTGTTCGATATAAATATAGTTAAGGGTAAAGGATGTCATGTGTGGGATGACAAAGGCCAGGAGTATCTCGATCTGTATGGTGGTCATGCAGTTATATCAATAGGACATTCACATCCACATTATGTTGAGGCTATCAGCAAGCAAGTTTCGGAACTTGGTTTCTATTCAAACTCTGTTGTTAACAAACTTCAACAAGAGGTTGCAAACCGTCTTGGCGAGTTGAGTGGATATAATGATTACCAACTTTTCCTTGTAAATAGTGGTGCTGAAGCAAATGAAAATGCTCTTAAATTGGCCTCTTTTTATAATGGAAGGACTCGTGTAATATCATTCAATAAAGCATTTCATGGACGTACTTCACTTGCTGTTGAGGTTACTGCCAATCCAAATATTATCGCTCCTATAAATAATAACGGTCATGTTACATATCTTCCTTTAAATGATATCGATGCTGTGAAAGCTGAATTAATTGATGGAGATGTTTGTGCTGTAATTATTGAGGGTATTCAGGGAGTTGGAGGAATTCAAGTTCCTGATGCTAAATTCCTAAAGGAGTTAAGCGTATTGTGTGAAGAGACAAATACTGTTCTTATTCTTGATGAAATACAGTCGGGATATGGTCGTTCGGGTAAGTTCTTTGCTCATCAATATTCTGATATCCGTCCCGATATGATAACTGTTGCAAAAGGTATTGCTAACGGATTCCCTATGGCAGCTGTTCTTATCAGCCCTAACTTCAAGCCTGTTTATGGCCAATTGGGTACAACATTTGGAGGAAGTCACCTTGCATGTGCAGCAGCAAAAGCTGTACTCGATGTGATGAAAGAGGAGAATCTTATTGAGAATGCTGCAAAAGTCGGATCTTATCTTATTCAGGAATTAAAGAAGTTGCCTCAAATAAAAGAGGTAAGAGGTAGAGGACTTATGATAGGCATGGAGTTCGAAGAACCAATAAAAGAGTTACGAAAAAAACTTCTTTTTGAAGAAAAAGTATTTACAGGAGTAAGTGGTACAAATGTTATTCGTTTACTTCCACCTCTTACTCTAACTATGGATGAGGCTAATGATTTTTTGAATCGATTCAAGAAATTATTATAATTGTTAAACAATACTATTCAAATCTTGTATATAATAAATAGTCGTTAAGTTTAAATTAAAAATATTGGAGAGATGAAAGTAACAATAATTGGAGCTGGAAACATGGGTGGTGCTATTGCCCGAGGCTTAGCACAGGGAAAAATGGTAGCAACATGTGATATTACTGTATCCGATCCATCTACTGAAAAGTTAGATGAATTGAAGAGTGAATATCCTCAGATAAATGTTACTTCAGATAACATGAAAGCTATTGAAGGTGCCGAAATAGTTTTTTTGGCTGTAAAACCTTGGCTTGTTGATCAAATATTAAGCTTCATCACACTAAATTCCAATCAAGTTTTAGTTTCAGTAGCTGCCGGAATCTCTTTCCAACAGATGGAGGAAAATGTAGGTTCTGAAATTACAATATTCAGACTTATACCTAATATCGCTATAAAATATCTGCAAAGCATGACACTAATAGCTAGTCATAATGCTAGCAAAGAGCAGGAACAGTTTATGCTTGATGTTTTTAATGAGATGGGTATTGCAATGTTGGTTCCCGAGAGTCAGATGGGGGCTACAACAGCTCTTACATCTTGTGGAATTGCTTATGTGCTTAAATATATACAGGCTGCCATGCAGGCTGGCATCGAATTGGGAGTCTATCCAAAAGATGCACAGAAAATGATAGCTCAATCGGTGAAAGGTGCTGCTGAACTTCTACTCAATCAAGATACACATCCTGCTGTTGAGATAGATAAAGTAACTACTCCCGGGGGTATTACAATAAAAGGTATAAATGAGTTGGAACATTCAGGATTTACATCGGCTATCATTAAAGCAATGAAGGCAAGTGTAAAGTGATAATAGCCTTTATAGTTGATTAGTCTCTATTAAAAAGAGGTTATATGACAATAACTTCTATGAATAAAACCACAATAAAGCGGAAAGTTTTAGTAAGCAACTATTAGTTGCTTAACTAAAACTTTCTTCATTTACCAATCAACTCAATAAATCTATTTTTATCCAAAAACAACTTTCTAAATCCATTCACATTTTCTTTGTTTTGACATAATACAGTGATAATTCATATAATATTTTCTCTTCTATAGTATAATTGTGCATCTATCTTTTTCATCTTATTTTCAGTTAAAGGATAAAATAGCAGAGCTACGATAGCTATTATACATGATAGTCCGGGAATCCAACTCATAAGTATGTTTAGTCCGAAAAGAGCATTCGAATTTTGTACTATATTTATTGTTGTATTATATCCATAAAAGGAGAGTAACCATAGTATTAAAGCACTTCCAAAGGCACCTCCAAATTTTTGTGCCATGGTAGATGATGAGAATATCAATCCTATAGAACTTCTTCCATTTTTTAGTTCGGAGTAGTCGGCTACATCAGCATACATACTCCACAATAGAGGGAATGTCATACCGGCCATTATTGAGATGAAAACTTGAAGTATTAAATAAATCCACGCTCCAGATACATAGTAGAAGAGTATACTCATTATTGCAGCCAAAGACATGGCAAACATATATGTAAATTTTTTACCTATTATTAATGAAATGGGTACAGCTAAAATAACACCAATCATATTGGCGATTTCACCTATTGATAAATATATGCATGTAGTTAACCTCACTTCATCTTCACCATTACTCCATAGTAAATTATTATTTCCAACATAGTTTTGAAAAAAATAAGCAGCTGTACCTCCTCGTATTGAGTTAAAAAGTAGTGATGATATTGCTGTTAACAGTAATAACCACCAAGGCCCGTTACAACATAATGCTTTTATATCAGCCCACACAGATGCTTTATCACAGTTTGTATTTGTTACTACTCTCTCTTTAGTCCATAAAAAACATATAAAAAAGAGAAAAGCACATATTATTCCAATTACTACCATTGTATATTGCCATGATACCTGTTCGCTAATAAGCAATTCATCACTATTCATTTTAGGAGTTGATTTATTGAAGAAGTTGCAAAGAGGTTCAAATACTGCAATTGCGATGAAACTACCGGCATAAGCAAAAAACATTCTAAATGATGAAAAAACAGTCTTTTCTTTTGAACTGTTTGTTACTACTCCAAGCATGGCACCATATGGAACATTTATTGCTGTATATATAGTCATCATCAGTATATATGTGACATAAGCATATATCAGTTTCCCTGTATATGAAAAGTTGGGAGTCGTGAATGTTAAAATACCGGCTATAGCAAAAGGTACGGCTATCCAAAGAAGATAAGGACGATATTTACCCCATTTAGTTGATGTTCTATCAGCTATAATTCCCATGATTGGATCGCTTATGGCATCCCAAAGTTTGGATATTAACAGTAGAAGTGCACCATCGCAAAGAGTAAGGCCGAAAATATTTGAGTAGAAAAAAGGGAGATAATATGAGAATATTTTCCAAAACATTGAAGAGGACATATCACCCAGTCCATAACCTACTTTCTCCTTTAAAGATGCCATTTTATTAGTCCAGTATTTTTAGATTTTTGTCAACCAAGTTCTTAATATTATCAACTGAGGCTTTGGAACTTCTACCATCTTGTGGTGTATTCATGCAATAGTCAATAAGCTTATCGATAGTAGATGTAGCAACATGCATCATTGTATCCGAAGAGGCGTAGTAAATATATACTTTTCCATCTTCATCAGCAATCCATCCATTAGAAAATAAAACATTTGATACGTCACCCACTCTTTCTTCACCTTCAGGAGCCATAAAGTAACCGGAAGGTGCTGCTATAATCTTACTTGGATCTTTTAAAGAGGTCATATACATATAAAGAACATATCTTAATCCGGATGCACATCTTCGTACTCCATGAGCAAGATGTATCCAACCTTTGTCACTTTTTAAAGGGTGAGGACCTTCTCCATTTTTTACCTCTTTAACGCTATGATAATATCTATGATCTATAATTTTTTCTTCTGTAATCTCAGCATTTGTTATATCCTCGATTAATGCCAATCCAATGCCTAGCCCACTTCCTGCACTAATAAATTCATCTTGAGGGCGGGTATATAATGCGTATTTCCCATCAATAAATTCGGGATGAAGAACAACATTTCTTTGTTGGCTTTTTGCTTTTAAGTCAGGTAGTCGTTGCCAATTTATTAAATCTTTTGTACGTGCTATAGCAGCACTAGCAATAGCTGAAGATAAATCTTCTTTTGGAGCATTAAAGTCCGGACGCTCGGCACAGAATATTCCATAAATCCATCCATCTTGATGTGCAGTTAAGCGCATATCGTAGATATTGGTGGCTGGAACAATATCCTCGGGTATAGAAACAGGGTAGTCCCAAAAACGAAAATTATCTATTCCATTAGGACTCTGGGCTACTGCAAAGAATGATTTTCTGTCTACACCTTCAACTCGAACAATAAGAATATACTTTCCATTAAACTTTATCGCTCCTGAGTTCATGGTCGAATTTATCCCTATTCTCTCCATTAGATATGGATTAGTCTCTTCATTAAAATCATATCTCCAAATCAAAGGAGTATGTTTTGCTGTAATAATTGGATTTTTATAGCGTGAATATATTCCGTTCTCTTCTTTCAACTTCTCGTTGCGCTTCTCAATAAGTGAGTTGTAATCACTAAATAGCTCTTTAATTCTATTGTTATATTCAGTAGAGTTCATAATATGTGTTCATCATCATTAAATAGATATAATGATTAGAAACAAAAATAGTAGATGGAGATAGAAATAAATAGTATTTTTTTATCTAAAATCAATACTTTAGAATATTATAAATGAACGATTTTTTTATTGTTTATAGTCAGTTATGTAACTGTTTTAAAAGAAGATATACAAGCCATGAATAATGCTTTTAAATTTTTAGTTATCATTTATTCTAATTAGATTTGTGTCAAATCTAATCAGATGAAAACTAACATATTCAATAACACTAGACTCATAACTACCCTGGAAGGATTTACATTGTTTTCTTTACTCTCGTTCATATTCTTCGAAGTAGGTTTTTATAATTTCAGCTATTTAGAGCAATGGAATACATTCATATACGATAAGGAGATATATAATGGAATCTTTTTCCAACCCGGTGGAGTGGTAAATTTAATTTCTACTTTTTTAATACAATTCTTTGCATATCCATTATTGGGGATTTTGATCACTGCTTTTATTCTCACTTCAATAGCTCTTCTTACAACAAATATTCTATATTCGTGGAGTAAAAATAGGGTATCTTTTCCACTATCACTTTTTTTAATTGCCCCTTTAATCTTTCTACATTATAATGTGAACTATAATTATAGTGGTACATTGGCTTTATTGTTAATGCTTATTTTAATTCAAGTATACTTATCATTAAAAAAAGCTATATTTATCTATCCTTTCTCCATACTCTCTACGTTATTATTATATCTATTCGCTGGCCCTATAGCTTCGCTTTATGTTGTACTTCTAATTATTATTGAACTTTCAAGATTTAAATCAAAATCACCTTTTATACTTCTAGCACCAATTGTTCTATTTTTCTCAATACGTTATACACTGACTCAAGGTTTTGCAGGTGAATGGAATCAACTTCTTCTTCCTAATGGATATTTTACTTTACGACTTAATCCTGGTTCTATTGTTTATATGCCTTGGATAATCATAATAACTTTATTTGTTGTTTGTGCTATATCCAAGTTGTTCACTTTAAGTAAGAGGTGGATGATATATGTTACATATTTAGCTATTTTTTTAGGTGCATCTGTTTTTATTATGTTTGGTATAAATAGATATATTGACAGGAATAATGAAAACTTTAAGGAACTTAATTTTTATGCAAAGAGTAGTCAGTGGGATAAAATAATAGCAAAATGTAGTTCTATTCCTATTAACAATTTACTTTTTCAGAATTATTTAAATGTAGCTTTAGCAGAAAAAGGAGAGTTGGCAGAAAATCTTTTTAAAGAACCTTGTGTTGATATCCAGACAATTTATGTTGTTAGCAATAAAACTCCATACATATCGGCGCTACTCAGCGACGTATATTTTTCAATGGGACATATTGCTTTTTCTCAGCGTGCTGCTTTTGAAGCCAATGAAGGTGTTGGAAATTTCTCACCACGAATGCTTCAACGTTTGGTTCAAACTAATATAATATATGGTGCATATGGAGTAGCAGATAAATATCTTAAACTACTTGAAAATACTCTCTTCTATAAAGATTGGGCTGAACAGTATAAAAAATTCCTTTGGAATGATGCTGCAGTTGAGGCTGATCCCCTTTTAGGCTCAAAAAGGCTATGTTTATTTCCTGATAATCGGTTCTCTGGAATATATGGATTGGATGATGACTTGAAACAAATTATTATGAGCAATCCTTCACATAAACTAACGATAGAATATCTAGGTTCTTTATATCTTCTATTTAAAGACTTGCCTCGATTTATGGAGACAATTAATCTGCTATATGAAAACAAACAGTTGAAATTGCCTCTTCCTCTCTATTTTCAGGAAGCTGTTGTATCTTTTGCTGATGGAGATAAAGAGATACTTAAGAGATATGATATTGATGATTCTATCGTCAATCGATATGACTCTTTTAAACAAGAACCACTTAAACAGCCAAATAGTTTTTGGCATTTTCTAAAGTTCAGAATATAAAATTTTATTTTATGAAACGAATAAAGTCTGTTTTAGCTATAATGGCCTTAACTATGCTAACAGGATGTAATGGTGAAGTTAAAATTGATTCCTATATTAAAACTCTTCCTCCAATATTTCCCGATTATACCAATGTTACAGTTCCACCAAATATATCTCCTCTTAATTTTAGTATGCCCGATAGTTGTGAAATATCCTCATTACGAGCTGTTTTTGTTAGTGGGAACAAGAGGTTAATTGTAAAAGATGAAAATGGACAAATTGCACTTAGCAACTCAAAATGGAAGATGCTTAAAAGAGCTTCTTCAAAAATTATAGTCACTATTCAAGCTAAAAAGGATGATAAATGGATTGAATATTCTCCTTTTACATTGAACATAGCCAATGATAGTATAGACTCATATATAGTTTATAGATTAATAGAACCGGGTTATGAAACTTGGAATGAGATGGGTATATATCAACGTAATCTTGAAGATTTTGAACAGAGTGCAATAATAACAAATAAGATGACTGCTTATGGATGTATGAATTGCCACTCTTTTTGCAAAAATAGTCCCGAAAAGATGCTTTTCCATATGAGGTCTGATTATGGAGGCACCTACATAGTAAGCAATAATAGGGTTAAAAAATTGAATACTAAAACTCCTCAAACAATATCAGCTTTAGTTTATCCTTCATGGCATCCCTCCGGAAATTATATAGCTTTCTCGGTAAATAATACCAAACAGATGTTTCATACTACTGATAAAAATAGGATAGAGGTATTCGATAATGCTTCGGATGTAGTAGTGTATGATGTAAAAAAAGATGAGATTGTATCATCTGCCTTACTTATGTCAGACGGTGCATTCGAGACTTTTCCTACCTTCTCGCCCGATGGAAAGAGACTTTATTTTTGTTCAGCCGATAGTTTGGATATTCCTGCTAAATACGACAAGGTGAAATATAGCCTTTGTTCTATAAGTTTTGATGAGAAAACAGGTGCCTTTGGTGATGTTGTTGATACTCTCTATAATGCTCATGAAGGAAAAAGTGTATCGTTTCCACGAGTCTCTCCTGATGGGAAATATCTTATGTTTACTCTTTCAGCATATGGCAATTTTTCGATATGGCACAAGGATGCTGATTTGTATCTTGCTAATTTAAAAAGCAAAAAAATATCTTCATTAAAAGAGTTGAATAGTGAGGATACTGAGAGCTATCATTCGTGGAGCAGCAATGGCAGATGGGTGGTATTTAGCAGTCGTAGAGTAAATGGACTTTATACTCATCCTTTCATCGCTTATTTTGATAAAAATGGGAAAGCACATAAACCTTTTCTGTTACCTCAAAAAGATAAAGATTATTATGCATATCTAATGAAATCGTATAACATACCTGAATTTGTAAAAGGGAAAGTTGATATTGATCAATATAATACAAGTCAACTGGCAAAGAAAGACAAAGGTATTGACCTTAAATTTAGAGTTAATTAATCTTCTGTAAAGTATATAGTAGCATATTGAATAGATTATAAAAGTAATAAGTCTAGCAAAAATAGAGAGACCAAATCAAAAATTATTGATTTGGTCTCTTTTAAACATTTAAAAAAACTATCAAATGATTTTTTCTGTTTTGTTATTTATAAGCTTCGTTTTGATCACAAAGTGGATTTTTAATTAACTCATCGGAAGGTATAGGCATGTCCATTCTCTTAGGATCGAAGTCGAATGATCGTACTGACTGCCAATCACTTTTCGGATCAGAAGCAGCTGTATGCTTTGGATAATTATGAGCGATATGATCTTCCATAAATCCGGATTTCAACATATCAGGGCACAAACACCATTCAGCACTAAACTCTTTACGACGTTCCATGTTAAGAGCAATTTTCCATACAGGGGAAGTAAATCCTTTCTTTGATTTTAACTCTGTATAATATGTTTTACCATCAGGTACATTAACAGCCTGAGTAGAGAACTCGAGAGGATAACCTGCAGTTGGCACGTAATCACCAAATCCACCATCTTGATAAAATTCAGCCATTTCATTATTGTAATATTGAGCATATTTATCAGTAAGACTCTTTGCATTACCAACCTCAAGATTACCAAATGCACGGTTACGAAGAGTATTGATTTGTTCCCAAGCTTGAGCATCATTCTCTCCGTATAGATTGAAACGACATTCAGCATAATCCAACATTACGTTAGGAAGACGTTTTCTATAGATTTGAGCAGGAGCCCATTGGTCATTATTCCAGTGGCAACGGCCTAAACGCCAATATTTAGTAGTATAAACTGCTGGAGCATATTCACCGCCGGTATCATATTTATAATTGTCATAATCTACATACTCTTGAACGAATGGGTTGAATCCGTTAGGAGATTTAGCTATATTATCTACATAATCAGCATTTGTAGGTGATGCTAACCACTCTTTCTGTGGTTTAATAGTACTTTTCCATTCTGATTTCACTAACTTAGCCTCAGGGATAGCTGCTGTAACTAATGAACCGTCACGACGTTTGTCACCTGGCTCAAAAGAGTCATAAAGTTCCCATGAAAGAGCTATTGTTCCCCAGCCACCATTAGCAGGAGCTGCAGAGTAATATATAGTCCAACCATTAGCACCACTTACTACGTTTCCATCCCAACTACTCCATTTGTCACCTTCATTTAGAACTTGTTCGTAAATAGCCTCTTTATCCCAAACTCCAGCAGCATCCCAAAGAGTTGTATATGATTTGTTTAGTTCATATTCACCGCAATCCAAAACAGCTTTTAGTGCTTTTTCAGCCTCTTGATAACAAGTATTAGCGACTTCAGGACAACGATAAGCTTTCCACATATATGCATCTCCTAGATAAGCAAGTGCCATACCCTTTGTACAACGACCATAATTGTTTTGATAAGGTTTCCAACCTAACAAATCAGAAGCAGTCTTTAAGTCATCGATGATGAAATCCCACATCTCTGCATATGATTGAGCTCTTTCTTTATAAGGTGTATTTACATATGTTTCTCCTGTTTGAAGCATAGGAACACGACCGAAAGTTGTAGCTAACCAAAAGTAGTGGAAAGCACGAACTACTCTAGCCTCACCTTCTGCAACTTTAGCAACTTCACTTGAAAAATTACCAACGTTTGCTGTTAAGTTTGAGAGGAAGTCATTACAGCGAGAGATTCCACTATATGCTCTATTCCAGCCATCTTTCAATTCAGTTTTATCGGCAGTCCAGCTTTGAGTCATAAAGTCTTTATCCCATCCTGTAGCTTGAGTATCCATAGTAGGATGACAACCTGTAAAAATATATGGCTTGAAAGGGTCGGCATTGAGCCCCTCATTATCTTCTGCAGGAAGCATGGAGTCGTAACATCCATTTAAACTTCTAAGTAGATGATCATCATTGTCATATCCTGAGTTCAAATCCAAAATTGAGTAATGATCTACTGTCAGGAATTCTTCATTGTCGCAAGAGGTAGCTCCAAATATAAGGGCAGAACCTGCGAACAAACTATATAGTATTTTATTAAATTTCATATTACTTTCATTTAATTTGTTAGAATTGAATATTTAGACCTAATGAGAATGTACGTGGAGAAGGATAACGACCTGTATCAAGACCAGTTACAAGAACACTACCTTGACCGCACTCTGGGTCACCATATTTGTTATAAGATGAAATAGTCAATAGATTGGCTACTGAAGCATATATACGAGCACTTTCAAGATACAAACTGTTTGCAATAAGCTTTGGTAAAGTATAACCTACCTGAATATTACTAATCTTCAAGAAATCTCCATCTTTAACCCATGCATCTGAAGCTCGCATATTGTAGTTACCATCCATTAAAGAAAGACGTGGTAATGTACCGTTAACATTTGTTGGTGACCAAGCATTGTTAGCTGCATCTTTCAAAATATTTGGAGTAGGGTCATCAGCTGTGAACATATTGCTTAAACGCATTGCAGAATAAGAATATATTTTTTGTCCCATTACGCCATAAGTATATAGAGAGAAATCCCAATTTTGATATGTAGCAGATAGATTTAAGCTGTAGTTGAATTTAGGGAAACCATCACCTAAAACGTCCATATCATTTTCATTTATGAAACCATTGCCATCCAAATCTTTGAATTTGAAGTCACCGGCTTGTGTCTTGTCATTTTGGTAGAAACCGCTATTTTTGCCATTAGTTGCTGCATTTGCTGCATTAACTTCTGCTTGATCTTTAAATACACCTTCTACACGATATCCATAGAATGCACCTACTGCATATCCCTCTTTAGAAATAGAGTGGTTGCCCCAGTGGTAACCTGCAGCTGCACCTACAGCTCCTGTGTTTGAACCATCACCTGTTCCTACTCCACTAGGGTCAGAGTTTGTGTAGTATACTGGTTCACCCATTTTCTTGATCTTGTTCTTCAAAGTTGAGCCATTCAATGTTGCATTGATTGTCCAATCATCGTTTATACGTTTTTTGTAATTGATGCTAATTTCAAAACCTTTATTTTCGATCTCACCATAGTTTGTATAAACTTGAGTAAAACCTGTTGATGGACGTACCTGTCGATAAAGTAATAGGTCTTTTGAACGACGTATAAAGTAGTCGGCTGTAAGATTCAATTCATTATTAAGGAAGCTTACATCAAGACCAATATTTGTCTGCTCATTTGTCTCCCATTTAAGGTTAGTATCAACAAGTCCTTGGTATGTACCACCTGTAGCCGAAGGTGTTGAGCCAATACCAATATTTGCTCCTTGATTGTAATAATTATATTTCACACCGGCTGTGTTCAAAGCAGCTACTGATAGGTCAGTTGCACCACCTGAGTTACCTGTTTGTCCCCAACCTACACGTAATTTCAAATTAGATATTACATCTTGGTCTTTCATAAATTTCTCTTCCGAGATACGATAAGCTGCAGCAACTGATGGGAAAGTACCCCAACGGTTACCAGCACCAAAGTTTGAAGATCCATCACGACGAACTGTACCAGTTAAAATATAACGATCCATTAAAGTGTAGGAAGCACGAGCGAAATATGAAATATTTCTAGATTCAAGGTTAAAGCTACCACCTGCTGTAAGAGTACTAATATCCGATGTCATAGCGACATTACGAATGTTATCACCAGGGAAATTTCTTGCACCCGAACTGACAGTCTGTCCATAGTAACGTGATACCTCATTACCAACCATTAATGTCAGATTATTAATATCATTCTTCCAATTGTAGGTGAAATAGTTTTGTATAGAAAGAGTCTGGTCTTCGTTATTGCTTAAATTGAATGTATTAGTATAATCTAATTTGTTCAATGTTACTTCAGTCATTGTCCCACTTACATTATTAAAACGTTTGTTATTTGTTGAGCCAACGAAATTTTGATAAGAACCTCCATTATAATTGTATGAAACCAAAGTTTTAAATGTAAATCCAGGGAAGAAGGTAATGTTAAGGTAAGCACTAGAGAATACGCGATTATTGCGATTACGTGCTCTGTTATTCATCTGAGTTGCATAGATATTGTTGTATGCATCAAGAAAACCTTCTGTAGCATTCTTACCAAGAATTGCACTACCATAAGTGCCATCAGGATTAATAACGTTTGGAGATACATATATACCTTGAGTAGTAACATAATCCAATGTAGGACATAGAATTTCCAAGTCACGCAAAGAAGAGATATTTCCAAAGTTACCAACAGTAGCATTTGAGCCATGTGTATCGGTATGAACGTAATTAATATCACCTCCAAATTCTAAGAATCTATTTATTTGAGTTTTTACGTTAGCGCGTGCTGTTATACGTTGATATCGTGAGTTAACGATCAAACCTTGATTATCAAGATAACCAACAGAGAAGTTGTATTGACTCTTCTCATTTCCACCGGATGATGATAATGTATAATTTTGACGTAAAGCTGTACGAGTCATCTGATCTAACCAATTTATTTGTTTACGTTTTCCATCATACTGTTCAGCCCAAACTTGATTGAATAATCCGGAACCATCATTAGCATGTGCCTGACGTATCAAAGCTGCGTATCCATCCAAACTACAAACATCAAGATTATTGGTTTTAGTCTGAATACCTATGTCTGCTGTCAATGTAATGCCGGAGCTGCCTTTGCTACCATGTTTTGTAGTTATCATAATAACACCATTAGCACCAGCTGAACCGTATATAGCAGTTGCAGAAGCATCTTTTAAAACTTCCATGCTCTCGATATCTGAAGGGTTAAGGAAGTTTACATTTGTTCCTACTTGTACACCGTCAACAACATATAGAGGGTCAGCTTTACCATTAATGGTCGCAACACCACGAATACGAATTGCAGCATTGGCTTCTGGAGCACCATCTTGAGATGTTACCATAACACCGGCAGCAGCACCTTGTAAACCTTGAGCAACATTTACAGGAACTTTACGCATCATAGCATCACGGTCTACTGAGGCAACAGAACCAGAAATATCACTCTTTTTCTGAGTACCATAACCAACGACAACAACTTCATCTAAAGATTTTGTATCTTCATCCATTGTTACATTTATAACTTTCTTACCAGCTACTGGTATAGTCTGTGTCGTGTATCCAATAAATGAGAAATTCAATTTAGCATTAGATGGGACATTGATTGAGTAGTTTCCATCTAGGTCAGTAATTATACCATTATTGGTACCAACTTCAAGGACATTCACACCTGGCATTCCATTGCCATAAGTGTCCTTAACAGTACCTTTAACAGTTAGATTTTGGGCGAAAACCAAAACAGGTATCATCATCAATAGTGATAATATCCCGATGCTTCTTTTCAAATTAACGTTTTTCATAAAAAATTATTTTAGGTAGTAGAAATTTAGTCTAGGAAAATTTTTGCTTTTCATAACGTTGATTGGATAATTTTGAATAGTCAAGTTTGAGTTTTCATGTTAATAATTAGGTTTTAATTCTGTTTTAAGTCATATAGTTTAGGTTAAAAAATAGAGGATTACAGGTTTAATCAAGTTAAAAGTGCAATAAGCGAGGGTCACATATCCCATTTCTCTGTTTCATGTTATAACTTCTTCTTTTTGATAACAAGAAATTGATTTTTGATTATAAAAGACGTCATACATATTTATAAATGGCTTTATGTTCAATTGATTAATTTTTATAAATATATCTAGCATTAGTTTTGCTCTTTCAACAAGAGTTTTTAAGTTAGGTTTAACATAAGTTTCTTTTCACAAATAAAGTATATATTAAAAAATCATTCAAATACTATTTTATCATTAAATGATACAATTTTGAGTAGAACTTATAGATGGTTTTTCTAAAAGTAATTAAAGATATATTTCATTATATGTAGATATTTAAAAGATGATTTATTTCAATTAATAATCCGTTTCTATGTTATTAACAAACTGATATAAACAATTGTTTATTAAATCAAACAATATTTTAGAAAACGATTGTAAGATTTATATAATTATTATATTTGTTTATCTGCAATCGAAAACTATGAAACAGACAACTAACATAATAAGAGAGATAACACCTTTATCTGAACGTGATTGCTTCTATATAGCTGATAGACTTAAAAGCCAGTTTACTTATCCTATTCATACCCATCCCGAGTTTGAACTTAATTTTACTGTTCACGCTGATGGGGTAAGAAGAGTTGTTGGTGATTCATCTGAAATTATTGGCGAGTATGACTTGGTACTGATTACGGGAAAGGACCTTGAACATGTATGGGAACAAGCTAACTGCACCTCAGATAATATAAGAGAGATAACTATACAGTTTTCTAGTGATCTTTTCTTTAACAATTTTCTAAAGAAAAACCAGTTTGACAGCATAGCTAAGATGCTAGAAAAAGCACAAAGAGGTATCAGTTTCCCTATGGAAGCAATTATGAAAGTCTATTCAATGCTTGACTCTCTTTCTACTGAACAAGATAGTTTTTATGCAGTTATAAAATTTCTTTCAATTCTACATGAACTTTCGCTATATGAAAATGTGCATGAGTTGTCAAGTTCTTCATATGCCAGAATTGAGAGTAGCAGCGATAGCCGAAGAATATGTAAAGTGCAGAAATATATAGAAGACCATTACAAAGAGGAGTTGCGACTTAATACTTTGGCTAATTTAGTAAATATGACTCCTGTATCATTTAGCCGTTTTTTTCATATTAGAACTGGAAAAACTTTATCTGATTTTATTGTTGATATTCGCTTAGGATATGCAACGCGTATGCTTGTTGATACTTCCACATCCATTGCAGAGATTTGTTATGAATGTGGCTTTAATAATTTATCCAATTTCAATCGTATGTTTAAGAAGAAAAAAGGGTGCTCGCCAAAGGAATTCAGAGAGAATTACACTAAAAGAAAAACAGTAATATAAACATTTGTAATATGTTTGTAATATCATCATTATTAATATGATGCTAACCTTAATGGAGTATTATTATAATCAATATAATTAGTTAAAAATTAAAAAGATTATTTTAAGATAATATTTAAATCACTTTATTTGTTCCTATATTTATAAACAAAGATTTAGTATAACTATTTAAAGCAATTTTATCTTATGAAAAAATTAATCATGTGTGCAGTTATGTTTGCTGCAATGAGTGCATATACAGTTGTGAATGCTCAAGATGCTGCTAAAACAAAGGCTCCTGCTAAGACAGAACAATGCTGTAAGAAAGCAGACAAAAAAGAGTGTAAAAAAGAGTGCAAAAAAGCAGATAAAAAATGTTGTAGCAAAGATGCAAAGTCTTGCTGCTCTAAGCCAGAAAAGAAATAATTTTGCATAAAATATTTTGATAAGGACCACTTACATTATGATAAGTTGGTCCTTATTTTATTTTATATTGTTTAAGCTTTTTACATATTATAGAGCAAAAGTTACATTATCTCTTATAAAATTGTAATAAATGTAAAATCTTAATTATCTTTGAGCACTAATTTAAAATAATATGAGTGACAACATTAAACAAATAGCCGAGAGACTAAGAGGATTGCGCGAAGTATTAGAAATTTCCCCTGAAGAGGTGGCTCAAAGTTGTAACATTGATATCAATGATTACATTGCTATGGAGAGTGGGAATTGTGATATATCTGTTAGTACACTACAAAAAATTGCACGAAAATATGGAATAACATTAGATGTATTAATGTTTGGCGAAGAACCAAAAATGAATTCATATTTTCTAACACGACATGAATCTGGAGTCTCTGTTGAGCGAACAAAAGCTTATAAGTATGAAGCTTTAGCTTCTGGATTTCGTGGACGAATAGTCGACCCATTTATAGTAACTGTTGAACCTAAATCGGATGATACTCCAATATATTTGAATTCCCACAAAGGTCAAGAGTTCAACTATATCTTAGAAGGAAGCATGCTCCTTGAGTTCAAAGATAAACAGCTAATACTTAATGAGGGAGATAGTATATATTTTGATTCATCATTTCCACATGGAATGCGTGCTTTAGATAACAAGCAAGTTAAATTCCTGGCAATAATTATGTAATATAGCTTTTATTATGTTAGAAAGATTTTTAGAAAAGGTAGATTTTTCTTCACAAGATGATTTTAAAAAGAACTTTAAGATAAATGTACCTGATAACTTTAATTTTGGATATGATATAGTAGATGCTTGGGCTGAAAAAGATCCCAATAAAAAGGCATTACTATGGACTAATGATAAAGACGAACACATTCAGTTTACTTTCGCTGATTTAAAAAGAGAGACTGACAAAACTGCTTCTTACTTCCAAAGTCTTGGAATAGGTAAGGGGGATATGGTTATGTTGATTCTTAAAAGAAGATATGAGTTTTGGTTTTCAATTATTGCTCTTCATAAGCTTGGAGCAGTTGCTATTCCTGCTACTCATCTTCTAACAAAAAAAGATATAGTATACAGATGTAATGCAGCTGGAATAAAAATGATTGTTTCGGCGGGAGAAGAAGTTATTACAAAACATATATTAGATGCTGTTGATGAGTCACCTACACTTAAGACTCTTGTAAGTATAGGTCCTGATTATCCTGAAAGTTTTTTGAATTTCCATGAAGGAATCAATAGTGCTAAGCCTTTTGTACGTCCTGAAAAGGTGAATACAAATGATGATATTTCATTAATGTACTTTACATCGGGAACAACCGGTGAGCCTAAAATGGTTGCCCATGATTTTACTTATCCTTTAGGGCACATTGTAACAGCTTCTTATTGGCATAAATTACATAAAGATAGTCTTCATCTTACAATTGCCGATACCGGTTGGGGAAAGGCTGTTTGGGGAAAACTTTATGGACAGATGATTGCTGGAGCAAATATTTTTGTTTATGAACACGAAAAGTTTACGCCGGCTAATATACTTGAAAAGATTAATCAGTACCATATTACTTCACTTTGTGCACCTCCTACAATATTCCGCTTTCTTATAAAAGAGGATATCAGTAAATATGACCTTTCGTCATTGGAGTATTGTACAACTGCTGGTGAGGCATTGAATTTCTCTGTTTATCAAACATTCAAAGAGATCACAGGTATTCGACTAATGGAGGGATTTGGACAGACTGAGACAACATTGACATTAGGTACATTCCCATGGATGGAACCAAAACCAGGAAGTATGGGTGTTCCTAATCCTCAATATGATATCGATCTGATTACTCCTGATGGTCGTTCAGCTGAAGATGGTGAACAGGGACAGATTGTAATTAGAACAGACAAAGGAAAACCAATAGGTCTGTTTAAAGAGTATTACAAGGATAAAGAGCGCAGTAATGAAGCTTGGCATGATAATATATATTATACAGGCGATGTTGCTTGGCGTGATGAAGATGGATACTTTTGGTTTGTTGGCCGAGCAGATGATGTTATCAAAAGCTCGGGTTATAGAATTGGTCCTTTTGAGGTTGAGAGTGCACTAATGACTCACGATGCTGTTGTAGAGTGTGCCATAACCGGTGTGCCTGATGAAATTAGAGGACAAGTGGTAAAAGCAACCATTGTATTGAGTAAAGAGTATAAAGGTAAAGAGGGAGCTGAACTAATAAAAGATATACAGGATCATGTAAAACGAGTAACAGCTCCATACAAATATCCTAGAGTAATTGAGTTTGTTGATGAACTTCCTAAAACAATAAGTGGTAAAATTCGTAGAGTAGAAATTAGAGAGAAAGATAAATAATAAATTAACTTTTAATTTTGTTCTTTCGTATGAAACATAATCTGTTTTTGATTGTATTGTTTCTTCTTGTAGGGATACAAGGAATGGCTCAAGAATTGGCACCTATATCATGGAGTGCCTACGGACTTACTTTTAATGCTCCCAAAGGAATAGTTGTCGAGGAGGATACAGAAGAGACGTTTTTGCTTAACGATAACAACTTCTATATCACTATTCAGGCATTGGATTCTGAGGGTATGACTAAAAATGATCTTGGAAAAGAGTTACTAGGACTTGCTGATGAAGATGGTATGACTAATCGTTCTGCATCAAAGAAGTTCGACATTCCTCAATTTTATGGGTTATTTGTTCATGGTAATTGTGAAGTAGACAAATGTTGCTACTGTTATCTTATGACAAAAGCAGCAGGAAATGTATTCTTTGTATCTATTATCTATTCGAAAGGCGAAGAGGCTTTGGTCGAGAAAATACTTAAGAGTTTTAAAATGGATGAAGAGTAATTTTTACAATAGCTAAAAACGAAGAGGGTTCTTTTTTGAAAGAACCCTCTTCGTTTTTTATTTAATAGTGAAAACTCCCTCAAGCTTAATGTCATTTGAAGAGGGACCAATCATAACTTTAAAATCACCTGGTTCAACAACCTCTTCAAGTTTCGAGTTGTAAAGTGATAACTGTTCCTTCCCTAGTTTGAACGTTACTATTTTGCTCTCGCCCTTTTTAATATTAATCTTTTCGAAAGCCTTTAGCATTATTGGTGGAGTAGCTACAGAACTGACCATATCCTGAAGATAAAGTTGTACAACCTCATCACCATCACGGTCACCTATGTTCTTAACAGTACAGCTTACTGTTTGCATATCATCTTCACTTTTCCCATTTTCAAGTTTTAAGTCACTATATAGAAATTTAGTATAGCTTAATCCATATCCGAAGTGAAATAGTGGTGAACCAGGTCCCTCCACATAATCACGTTGTTTACCTTGTGAATAGTATACGGGTAGTTGACCAACACTACGAGGAACAGATACAGGAAGACGTCCCGATGGGTTATAGTCACCAAACAATACATCTGCAATAGCATTACCACCTTGTTCACCAGGATACCATGCCGTAAGAAGGGCATTAGCTTTTTCATTAGCAAGATTCATGTTTAGAGGACGCCCTGCAATATATACAATAACCAAAGGCTTTCCTGTAGCTGCAATAGCATTTATTAGCTTCTTTTGGTCACCAAGAAGCTCTAGTGAACTTCTGTCATAACCTTCACCACACTCCATATCCGAAAGAATTTGATTATCATCTTGAGATACAGTTGCTGCTCCTGTAGATATATATTTAGTTTTGAAATCGCGAGCACTTGAACCTCCAACGAACAGTAAAACTACATCCGACTCTTCAGCAGCCTTAACTGCTGCAGCAATATTGCTTTGAGTTGTATCACGAATAGCACAACCTTTAGCATAGTTAACTTTAGTTGTAGCCGATAAAGCATTTTTAATACCATCAAGTGGAGTTATAATCTCTTTTCTATCTTGTGGAGCTGTATAGTCACCAAGCTGATTATACATCATATCAGCATTAGGACCGATTACAGCAATGCTCTTTATATTTTTTGAAAGTGGAAGTATATTATCATTCTTCAAAAGAACAATACCTTCTCGTGCAACTTGACGAGCAATCTGTTTATGCTCTTTTGAACGTACAATTTTCTTTGCTTGTTCAGGTGATACATATGGATTCTCAAAAAGACCCATGCGGAACTTCAATCTTAATACATTTTTTACAGCTTTATCAATATCCTGTTGAGTTATCAGTCCCTCTTGAAGAGCCTGCTTCAAATTTTTGCCATAAGCATTCTCTCCAAGGTCCATATCAACACCTGCTTTTAGGGCAAGAGCAGCAGCCTCTTTAAGGTTTGCAGCAACTCGGTAACCTGCAATACCATTAATGCTTACTAGGTCAGAGTATACAAAACCATTGAAACCCCACTTGTCTCTTAACACATCTGTAAGAAGAAATTTATTTGCAGTACATGGGATGCCATCAATGGTGTTGTAAGATGTCATAATTGTCCCGGCTCCCTCTTCAATAGCTTTTTTAAAAGGAGGAAGGTAGTCGGAGAAAAGTTGGCGCATACCAACATTTGCTTGTTGCCCGTTGTGACCTCCTTCAGGGATACCATAAGCTGCAAAGTGTTTTAGTGTAGTGAAAAGATGTTTTCCATCATTCTGTTTATCACCCTGCATACCTTTCATAAATTCCACTCCAAGTTCAGTTGTTAGAACAGGATCTTCACCAAAAGTTTCCTCCATTCTTGACCATCGTGGCTCACGTGATACATCAAGAACAGGTCCATATCCTATGCCTGCACCTTGTAGACGAGCCTCTAAAGCAATTGTTTCACCAGCCTTATACATTAAATCTCTATTCCATGTACTTGCTTGTGAAAGAGAGGTAGGAAATACAGTTGTACCAATAGCCATATGCCCATGTGGACACTCTTCAGCAAAGAGGACAGGAATCCCCAAACGTGTATTCTCAACAGCATATTTTTGAAGAGCGTTGAGTGCTTTTGCGGCAAGCTCAGGGTTTAATCCATTTTCTAAAGTCTTTTGTGTCCATGGATCAGCACGAAGAACAGCCCAAAATGAACCGATTGGCATTGCAGACATCTTCTCTTTATACAGTTCGGAAGCTACAACACCTTTATTGGTCTTTGTATACATCTCCCAACCAAGAGGACATAGTAACTGACCAATCTTCTCATCAATAGTCATTCTTTGAACAAGGTCATTTACTCTATCTTCAACAGGAGCATCAGCCATCTTGTAAAGAACTTTTTGGGCTAAAGAGTGCATAGAAGTACATGCTATAAAAGCAGAAAAAAATAGGTATTTTATTTTCATCTCTTATTTTTTAACGTTGAAACGGAAAGCTAAAGGTTCATTTTTAATACCTTTTGGCAATGTAACTGTCACTTTATCTCCCTTTACAGAATAATCTACGCTTTTACCATTTTGAAGAAGTATCATTTTACCTGATGGAATGTTTTCTCTCCACTCAATTACTTTAGGAAGGTCCTCATTTTCAGGAAGAGCGTAAAGAGCATATATTGTTTTCTTGTTCTTGTTAGCTGTAAACCATACATTCCCATCATGGTAAATAGCTGCATTTCGTGTTGAATAGATGGCTTCACCATTTGTCTTTAGC
Organism: Bacteroidota bacterium; assembly: GCA_023415545.1. Taxonomy (GTDB): domain Bacteria; phylum Bacteroidota; class Bacteroidia; order Bacteroidales; family Bacteroidaceae; genus Phocaeicola. The sequence goes on along the minus strand of JAEZKJ010000124.1, from coordinate 2,185 downwards.
CATTTCCCAACTTTATTTAAGCGAGTTACGACTTCATCCTCTATTATTCCATCAGGAGTAGGACCAACACCAAGAAGGAGGTTACCACCTTTTGCTGTTATTTCAATAAGCGTATTTATTACTTTTTGAGCCGATTTGAAAGGCGCATTTGGAACCCATCCCCAGTCATGGCTTAATGTAATACAACTCTCCCAAGGATAGTCAAGTTGAGTAGCAGGAATACCTCTTTCAGGAGTTTGATAGTTCTCATTTTTTCCCTTTATTGCTCTGTCGACAGCTATTAGTCCAGGATGTTTTTTCCTTCCTTCTACCAATATTGAGTCTAAGTTTATATCATCACCGGTTATCCAACCACCATCAAGCCACAATATATCTATAGGACCATAGTTACTTAGCAGTTCATTTAATTGGTTTTGAGTAAATGTTTGATAGTTTTTCCACCAATCAGGATGACGTTCCTTTTTATAGTTTATATGACGATTAGGTGTTGCAAAATATGGATTCCAAAACCATTCTGTATGCCAGTCTGGTTTTGAGAAGTATTCACCAATCATAAAGTTTTTATCACGGAATGCATTCAATACATGTTTTAGTACATCTTTATTAGGATTATTTTTAAATGCTCCATTAGCAATAGAGAAGTCAGTATATTTTGTATCAAACATACAGAATCCATCGTGATGTTTTGATGTGAATATCACATATTTCATACCGGCATCTTCCATAACATTTGCCCACTGTATGGGGTTAAAGTTTACCGGATTAAGTGAATCCTTGAGACCGAAATACCATTTTTTATACTCATCATAAGGTAGATTTTTTTTTCTTGATATCCAATCTACATCTTCTGAGCAGATAGACCACGATTCAACTATTCCTGGAACAGAATATAGCCCCCAGTGAAAAAGTACACCAAATTTTTGATCTTGCCATTTATCGAGTTTATCTAGCACCAGTTTGTCCGTTGGCCATACATATCCACTGGCTTCGGACTGTTGATGAACAAATCCTTGTACCTCTTGTGCATTTAATAAAGTGAAATGGCATAGTGTAGATAAGACTATACCAGAAAACAGTTTGTTTAGGTTTTTCATTATTTTTTTATTGAAATTAAAAGTACTACTCTGTTGTATAACAGCGCAAAAGTATGAAAATTATTATTTTTTAAACTTATCTAATATCTTAATTTATCCCATAATTAATGAATTATCTATATATAATTGAAGTGAGCATAAATATCGTAAATAGATATAATGCTCACTTCTTCTGGTTTTATATATATGTAAAGAATCTTTTATGGAATAGTAGTGTACCAATCCGATTTCATCCAGAACAGAAGGTTATACCAAGTGTCATCTTGACCATTGTTGGTAAATGCATCATAGTTTTCTCTATTATAGTTCACCTCATCAGTAGCATATTGTAATCTGTTTGGCACCTTTGAAGCAGCGCTAGTTTGTGGATCTTGTTTAAAGTTTAGCTGTGGGAAACCTGTTCTTCGAACGCAGTTCCATGCTTCAAGTTCATTAAGAATACCAAAGTTTAGCCATTTTTGGGTTATTATACACTTTTGCATATTGTTTGGATCCCATTGTGATTCTGCATAAGCAAGAATAACGCTGCTGTCAGGCTCAGGAATAGGATTTCTATAAGTCCCTGTTGAGTTAAGGTCATAATAGTAATCAGTAGATTGCTGCATTCCTTGAATAAAATATTGTTTCGCTAAAGTAGGATTAACTGCACCTGTCCATCCCATAGCATAAGCTTCAGCTTTGCTAAAGGAAACCTCAGCAGCACCCATCCATAATCCTGCAAGACCAGGGTTACGAGTGAAAGTTGAAGTGTCGGCAGCAGCATAATATCTGGCAGTACCATGAGTATTATCATTCAATAAAGAATCTTGTACAGATAGTTCATCTTTAGGGTTAAGTCCGAAGTACAGGCCGTCCCAATTGGGATCATAAAGAACAGGCAGACGAGGGTCAGCATTAGCATAAGTACCATTTGGTTCAACATTAAGAGCTTGAAGTATTGCACTTGATGCTCGGTTGTATAAACCATTCTCTATAGCATTTTGCAAATCTTTTTGGAAATTAAAACCATCAGTATCTTGTGCTACCTTAATATTATACGCATTATCATCTACCATAGGATAATTTGTAGGGTTATTAAGCATTTGGGCAAC
>JAEZKJ010000093.1 GCA_023415545.1 Bacteroidota bacterium | reverse complement strand
TTTGCCCCTAACGCCATTGCTTTTTCTCGAAGTTCGTTCTTAGCTTCATCATAAATTTGTTCTAATTTACTTTTATATGTACCAGAATGTCCTCCAAAAATATCAGACAACCCGGCAACCATATCAGAGAATATATTGGTTCCAATAACAATGTTAGAACATATAGAATCAATGTACTTCAATATAGAACAACCTTCTATATTGTTTGTCGTTGTGATAGTAAATTTGTTTTCCATGGTATGTTATTTAATAATTAGAGTGTTTTGGATAGTTCTAAAATTTTCTTCACACGTAAAAAAGTGTTTAAGTATTATCTAGTTAGTAAAACACTTTCATCTTGCAGAAATCATATCACAAAAAATGACTTATGAACTATCTCAACAAATATACTAATTTTAGATATAACTACTGGGATAACTTGGAATTACCCTATGTTATATATAAAATAATTTTTTATTGTTTATTGAATCATATATCTGTTTTTGTAATCATTTATCAGATATGTAGGAATAGTTATACTATAAATCGATTACTATAACTACTTCTATTAATAGACAATTTTAAAATATACCAAGTGTGTTAAGTAGAACTTATTAATTCTTTAATTATTACAAATATAATAATTAAAGAATAACTATACTATAGTGTTAATTATTAAGACATTATGGTTGTTTATACTTAGTAAATTCACAGTATAAGAGTGTTACTTTTTATCAATAACAATTAAACTATAAATTTTTACATGAATAATATGTACTATTGTAAAAAAAAATGAGACAATGAGTAAGTGGATTTTAGTAAGTATATTGACAAGATAAAGAGCGAAAGATTTAATATATTTATCAATTAATAAATAAGATGTATGAATTATATACATAAAAAAAAGGCAAATCGTTCGGTTGGGTAATAAAACCTGAACATTGCCCTCTTTTTAGAATAATAATTTTTCACTCTTCTTCGTTACTTGTTGTTCGAAGTATAAATGTTGTTGCTCCTATAGATACGATAGCACCATCCTCTATGTTTACTTTATCCTTTGGACCAAGTAGTTCATTCATAAGGAAAGTTCCTGTAATACTATCATTATCATAAAGGGTATATTTAATCTCACCATTTTTTGTCTTACGAACATTAATTATACAGTGAGTTCTGTCCATACTTGGATCATTGGATTCAATAGGAATATCTACATCTGTACCTTTACTTCTTCTTCCTATTGTGTTATTACCTAGTTGAAGTGGGAAAATTTGTTTGAATCCGAATACATTTTCTATTACAACGATACTTCCATAGTCGCTTGAATGTTCATTTTCATCAAGCACTTCTTCTTTTTGGGTAGGTTTAAGTTTTGATTTGCCTATACGTATGCTAAATTGTTTCTTACAATTATCACATATAAATACAAGTGATTGTCCATCACTATATTTTGTCTCATCAAAAGTGATATAATTATCACATTTTGGACATCTTACTCTTTTCATTATTAAGCGAATTTATTTTGAGCTTAACACCCAAGCATCCATGAATGTTTTGTTTGCTTTAAACTGATTGATCTGTTGGTAGGCTGATGCTTCGTCATTGAGGTTACATATAGATACTCTATACTTATAAACGCCTCTACCAGACACTATAGTTGCTTGATTATAACCTTTTTTATGTAGTTGGTTTACAAGCATTTCAGCCTCTTTCTCTGAAGTTGTACTTGAAATGATTACATGAAATTTCTTTTCGTCAATTTGAATTGGTTTTACCTCTTCAACTATATTATTTTCTTCAATCTCTGAAGTAGGAGTTTCAATAATATCATCATGTTTGATTTCAACATCTTCAACTTTTGCTTTATCTGATTCTATATCTTGAGAGATAGAAGTTATATTATTAGTAGCTGATTCCGATTTATCAGAAGATGATTCAGAAGATGTGCTGTTGAAAACATTTCCTACAAATGATTTCGATTTAATAGAGTTGAAAAGACCTGCATCTCCTAGATAAGCATAGTTATCACTCTCGACATAACTATTTTCAACCGGTACAGATAGGAAGAAAAACAGTATTAACGCTACTGCTATACCAAGTGCTGTACCAATAAAGTTATTACCGATATTGCGACCCGTAGCTGTAGTTACCTTTTTTTGTGATGTAACTATTGAGCATTGGAAATCGGTTAGTCCATAAAGATTAGGAGTATCGATTCTCTTTTCGGATGGTACAAAAGCTAAAGTGCCATCTACATTGCAAGTGATGGTACCTATGTTTGTTAAAGTAACAGAACCTTCATTATAAAGTTTCTCATTCAACATGTCAACTTCATTCTCTATATGAAGATTTGCATCCGAGAAATCGGTAGCAAGATAATTCATATACGATTGAACAAGAAGTCCATCGTTCATGATAAGTTTTGGGTTGAAACCTATAATTCTTTGAGGTGGGAAGAATGTATTGCTCTTCTCATCGAAATAGGCGGATTGATAATGTGCAATGAATCCACCAAAATTTGGAACAACTACACAATCGTTGTCCAAAAGCAATGTCTCTATATGTTTCGCCAATGTAACCATAATGCAAATTTATATTTTAAAGATATAAATAGCAACTTTTAGCAAATAATTTGAAACAGAAATTTATTTATTGTATTTTTGCTTTATTATTTAATTTAAAGCAAACTATGAATATTGCTATTGTAGGCACAGGATATGTAGGACTAGTTTCAGGTACATGTTTTGCTGAGACTGGTGTGAATGTTACTTGTGTTGATGTAAATTCTGAAAAAATTGAAAATTTGAGAAAAGGGATAATTCCTATCTATGAACCTGGAATTGAAGATCTTATCTCAAGAAATGTAAAAGCTAAACGACTTAATTTCTCAACCTCTCTTAAGGAGTGTTTAAATAATGTCGATATTGTGTTCAGTGCTGTTGGCACGCCCCCTGATGAAGATGGTAGTGCTGATTTAAGTTATGTACTTGATGTTGCTAGAACAATAGGTAAGTATATGAATAAATATATTTTGGTTGTTACTAAAAGTACTGTGCCTGTTGGAACGGCTCTAAAGGTTAAGAACACTATTCAAGAAGAATTAGACAAACGAAATGTACATATTGATTTTGATGTTGCATCAAATCCTGAATTTTTAAAAGAAGGAAATGCTATTGATGACTTTATGCGACCTGACAGGGTTGTTATAGGTGTGGATAGTGAAAAGGCTAAAAAGCTTATGAGTCGTCTATACAAACCTTTCATGCGACTTAACTCACGTGTGATTTTTATGGATATCCCTTCGGCTGAGATGACTAAATATGCTGCCAATTCGATGCTTGCTACACGAATAAGTTTTATGAACGATATAGCAAACTTATGCGAACTGGTGGGAGCTGATGTAAATATGGTACGTGACGGTATAGGTTCAGACACCAGGATTGGCAGAAAATTTTTGTATCCGGGATGTGGGTATGGTGGCTCTTGTTTCCCAAAAGATGTAAAAGCACTAATTAAAACTGCCGAGATGAATGGTTACAATATGAGAGTATTGAAAGCCGTTGAAGAGGTTAACAACTACCAAAAAAGTATTCTATTTGATAAGTTAAATAAATATTTTAATGGGAATATTGCTGATAAAAAAATAGCAATATGGGGACTCTCTTTCAAACCTGAGACTGATGATATGCGTGAAGCTCCTTCATTGATAATTATTAATAAACTTATTGAAACAGGCTGTAAGATAAAGGTTTATGATCCTATAGCTATGAATGAGTGTAAGAGAAGAATAGGTGATAAGGTGGAATATGCATTGGATATGTATGATGCTACTCTGGATGCCGATGCTTTGATTATGCTAACTGAATGGAATGAGTTCAGACTTCCTTCGTGGAAAATAATAAAAAAATCGATGAAAGGTAATTTGATATTGGATGGTAGAAATATTTATGAATCAAAAGAACTCTTTGAGTTTGGTTTTGTTTACCATTGCATTGGAAAATAAAATCTAAATTATGTATAGATTTATTATATTATTTATCTGCTCTACTATTTTATTCTCCTGTAAGAGTGAAAAAAATAGAGATGAGAAACCTACTGAGAATTTAATGTATAAAGAGATGTTGCAAGGCGTTTGGATTGACGATGCAACAGAGTGCCCTATATTTAACATTAAAGGGGACACCATTTTCTATGCAGACCCATCGAATTCTCCAACAAAGTTTAAGGTCATAAATGACTCATTATTCATTTATGGTAGCGATGTTAATATATATAAAATTCAAAAAATTGACCAATATAACTTCTGGTTTGACTCAATGAATGGGGATGTTATCCAGCTAACCAAGTCGGATAATAGTGATGATTTGAGTTCATTCTCTTTTGAAGAACCTGCTCAAGAAAAAAATGAAGTCATAAAAAAAGATTCGGTAATTATATACAAAAATAAAAGATATAGAGGTTACGTATATATTAATCCATCAACAATAAAGGTTACTCAATCGAGAGTTTCGAACGAAGGTATAAGTGTTGATAATGAGTATTTTGACAACATCATACATATTTGTGTATTCGATGGAAAAAAGAAATTATGTTCGAAGGATATAAATAAGAATATGATGAATGAAGTTATTCCTTTAGACTTTCTAAATAAATCTATTCTTTCGGATATGAACTTTACGGGTGTAAAAGGAGATGGATATCATTATCAAGCAACCGTATGTATACCTAATGACGCTTCATGTTACTTGGTAAATGTTGTGATTGATAATGATAGTAATGTAAAGTTCGATTTAGCCAAATAATCAATTATTTTTGAATATGATATTATAACAAAAAAGTCTTGTTGATTAAAACCAACAAGACTTTTTTATTTATTTATTCGTTCTGTTCTTTGGTCGAAAATATCTCTTTTTAAAGTTTGAATTTCCCGATCTGTTATCTCTTCTAATCTCTGGTTTGTACTCGATAGTTTCTAAACCTTCCGGAAGTGGTATTTTATAAATATCTTTTGCAACAAACTTTTCAATAGCATGGAACTTATTTTGTTCCATCTCACTAACAAAAGTGATAGCGCATCCATCATTGTTTGCTCGCGCTGTTCTACCTATACGATGAACATAATCTTCGCAATCATGTGGAACGTCATAATTTATTACAGTGCGAATATCATCGATATCTATACCTCGAGCTACGATATCGGTTGCAACAAGAATGTTTATTCTTCCGGCTTTAAAATCACGCATTATCGTATCCCTTTGAGATTGGTCCAAATCGGAATGCATCTCACCAACATTAAGTTTCATTCTTTTCAGAGCCTGTGTTGCCTCTTTTACTTTAATTTTAGAGGAGGCAAAAATGATAACTCTTTCGGGTGTATGGTCCTTAAATAATTCGTTAATGATAGCCAGTTTTTGACTCTCGTAGCAGATATATGCAGTTTGTATAATCTTCTCGGCAGGTTTTGAAACAGCCAAAGATATTTCTACAGGATTTTTAAGAATGGTCGACGCAAACTGTTTGATCTTTGCAGGCATTGTAGCTGAAAAGAGAATAGTCTGTCGTTCTGTGGGAAGATGCTTTACTATATGTTTAATGTCATCAGCAAAACCCATGTCAAGCATTCGGTCGGCTTCATCGAGGATAAAAAATGAGACTTTTGAAAGATCAACATAGCCCATATTTATATGACTTATTAATCGTCCGGGAGTAGCGATTACTACATCAGCACCTAGGGTAAGTCCTCTTTTCTCTTGTTCAAAACGTATACCATCATTACCTCCGTAAACAGCAACACTTGAGATAGGGAGGAAATAGGAAAATCCTTCCATCTGTTGATCTATTTGTTGGGCCAACTCACGAGTAGGCGACATAATGATGCAGTTTATTGAATCAGCAGGATATTCACCTTTGCTCAACTGATTGATTATAGGGAGAAGATAAGCAGCAGTTTTACCTGTGCCGGTCTGTGCAATACCTATTAAATCACTACCATTCAATATGTGAGGAATGGTCATCTCCTGTACAGGTGTACACTCTTTAAAGTTCATTGCATCGAGTGCATCTAACACACTATCTTCAAGATTTAATTCGCTGAAATTCATTTTATGTGGGGTAATTTTATAATTTGCCTCTTTCTTCCAAATATGAGTCCTTAAATCCTAGAAAGTATAAAACACCATCAAGACCTATAGTGCTGATAGATTGTTTTGCATTCTCTTTTACTTTTGGTTTAGCATGGAATGCTATTCCAAGACCAGCTGTATTGAGCATAGGAAGATCATTTGCTCCATCGCCAACCGCTATTGTTTGTGCTATATCTACTTTTTCAACTTGCGCAATTAATCGAAGAAGTTCAACTTTACGACGTCCATCAACAATCTCACCTAAATGTCGACCTGTAAGCTTACCATCTTCTACTTCAAGTTCGTTTGCATAGACATAATCTATTCCATATTTATCTTTCAGATAATTACCGAAATAGGTAAATCCACCTGATAGGATGGCTATTTTGTATCCATATTTTTTCAACACATACATTAATCTGTCAACACCTTCGGTGATAGGAAGATTTTCAGCAATCTCTTTCATTACACTCACATCGAGTCCTTTCAAAAGTGCTACTCTCTCTTTAAAACTTTCTATGAAGTCTATTTCACCTCGCATAGCCCTCTCAGTAATAGCTTTTACCTTATCGCCAACTCCTGCTCGAATTGCCAACTCATCAATAACCTCGGTCTCTATTAATGTAGAGTCCATATCAAAACAAATGAGTCTCCTCATTCTTCTATACATGTTATCCAATTGGAATGAGTAGTCCATATCCAAATCTCTACTTAATTCAAGTAAAGATCGAAGCATTCCTTCTCTATCTTTTGGAGTACCACGAACAGAGAATTCTATACATGCTCTAACATTGGCCTTATGCTCATCAAGAGGCATTCGTCCTGTAAGACGTTTTATGGCATCGATATTTAAATCTTGATCAGCCAATATCCGTGTAACAGAAGCTATTTGCTTAGCTGTTAATTTTCTCCCTAAAAGAGTAAGGATATATCTGTTCTTACCCTGTAAACTTACCCATCTTTCATATTCTTCAACTGTGACAGGGAAAAAACGTATATTTATTCCCAGACTCGATGCTTTGAAGAGAAGTTCCTTCATCACATTACCCGAATCTGTTTCGTTCGTTTTAAAAAGAATACCTAATGAAAGTGTGCTATGAATGTCTGCTTGTCCAATATCAAGTACCGTAACATCGTATTTTGAGAGTATTTCAGTAATGGAGGCTGTTATTCCTGGTTTGTCGACTCCGGAAATACTTATAAGAATTAATTCTTGGTTTTGATCCATATGGTATAAATTGTGAGATGCAAAAGTAGTTAAATAAATCATTAATATTTCATATTTATCTCTATCTTTTTATATCATGAGATGCCAGAAAGAGATTCTTATTAGTATTATTTAAACAAAGTGAGTATTGTATTTAGAAATAATTATTATCTTTGCATCAGATTTCCAACCATTTACGACTTTGAGATAAAGTTTTTAGTTAACAGTTCAAGTAGGAAATCACTGTTTTAACAGGCTTGGATAGTATAAACTCAAATCAAATTACATGATTAAAAGTGTAAAAGCGATCTTTCTTTTTTTATTGATTAGTTCATTGATTTCACTATCATTTATTGATAAAAACAAAACTAATATCGGATTAAAGATTGGTGACAAAGCTCCTGAAATATCTTTAATAAATGATAGTCAATCAATAGATCTAAAAAAGTTAAATGGTAATTTTGTGTTGATTAGTTTTTGGGCAAGTTATGATGCGGAGTCTAGAGAAAGAAATGCTATGCTTAGCAATGCGGCATCAAAGATTAATAATTTGCAAATTGTGTCTGTTTCATTTGATGAATATGAATCAATATTTAAAGAGACAATTAATAATGACCAATTAAGAAAAGCAGATTGTTTTGTAGAACTTACTGGTGAATCTTCCAATATATTTAAGTCCTACGAACTGAAAAAAGGGTTTTCAAATTATCTGCTTGATAATAAAGGGAATATTATTGCCAAAAACATCAACTCAGATCAACTTTTTTCATTAGTCAATTAACTGAGAAAATCAATTTTGAAAAAAGTATAACACATTATAATAGAAGGTCGCAATCTTATAATTGCGGCCTTTTATTATATAGAAAAACATATAAATATGAGCAAAATTAAAAATATTATATTCGATTTTGGAGGAGTAATATTAGACCTAGATAGGGAAAATGCTGTGAATAAATTCAAGTCAGTTGGAGTAGAAAAAGCTGACGAATACTTGGATAAATATCATCAAAAAGGTATTTTCCTGCAGTGTGAAAATGGTGAAATAGGGGAGTTGGAGTTTGTTGAAAAACTACGTGAACTGTGTAATAAAAATATTTCATACCAAGATGTTTATGAAGGGTGGAATGCCTTTATTGTAAATACTGAAAAATATAAACTTGACTACCTTTTATCACTTAGAAAAAGAGGATATAAAGTTTTATTACTTAGTAATACAAATCCATTTGTGATGAAATGGGCTAGAAGCAATGAATTCACTGATGAAGGGTATTCTATAAACCATTATGTTGATAAAGCATATGTTTCATACGAGATTAAAAGTGTAAAACCTGAAAGAGCTATATTTGATTATATGATAAATGATGCTCAAATAAAACCCGAAGAATCATTGTTTGTGGATGATGGGGAGCAAAATATTATAGCCGGAAAAGAAGTGGGTTTTCAAACTTTACTGACTAAAAACAGGGAAGATTGGCGTGATAAGATTGAGATGATTCTTGAACAAGAATACTGATTAATGAGATAATAAGAGAAAAGCCCCTTTATTTAGGGGCTTTTCTGTATAGATATATTGCTATAAATGTATATAAAATATTAGGAATCCAAACTGCTACTATTGGCGGCACATTACCATTAACTGCAAAAGTAGCTGAAACGGTTTGGAATAATATATATGAGAAACTTAGTGCCAGACCTACTCCTAAGTGTAGTCCCATACCTCCTTTTACTTTCCGTGAGGAGAGAGAAACACCAATTGTTGTTAGAATGAAAGCAGCAAACGACATAGCTATTCGTTGGTAATATTCAATCTCAAACTCCTTGATATTTGCAAAACCACGTTTTTTCTGTTTATCGATATACTCTCGTAACTCAGGGCTAGTCATTGTTTGTTGCTGACCTTTCATAATAAGAAAATCATTAGGATCCATATGAATAACTGTATCCATACGCTCTCCTCGTGTAATTTTCTCCTTCAGACCAACCATTTCACGAATCATATAATCCTTTATAAACCAAGTATCAACTCGTGAAGTATCATATGTTATACTGTTCGCAGTAAGATGTGAAACAAGTTTTTTTCCATCAAATTTATCCAATGAAAAACGGTATCCGGTCTTATTATAATCCTCATATCTTTCAATATATGCAACAACACCGCTATCAACTTGGAGTTGTACATTTCGAACAAAATTCTGTTTCTTCTTTTTCTTATATCTATCCTCAAAATTAAGGCGCGTAACATTTCCTTTAGGTATTACATAAGCACCTAGCGAGAAAGTCACTACAGATATAATAGCAGCAGAAATCATATATGGTCGCATCATTCTCTTAAAGCTCATACCTGTAGAGAACATTGCAATAATCTCAGAGTTTTCCGCTAGTTTGGAGGTAAAATATATTACCGCAATAAATACAAACAGCGGACTAAACATATTCGAGAAATAGGGGATGAAGTTTAAGTAATAGTCAAAAATAATAGCCTTTACAGGTGCATTATTATTTATAAACTTATCGATATTCTCGTTTATGTCGAAAACTACAGAGATAGATATAATAAGAGCAATGGCAAAGAAGTATGTACCAAGAAACTTAACAATAATATATCTGTCAAGTCTCTTTATCCATCTCCCCAGATTAAACCATTCTTTTTGTGGTTTCATCTTTTTAAGATAATCAGTGAGCAAATCTTTAAATTTTCTCTTTTCTCTTATGCTGGAGTCAGTATTTACCGTGTTTCTTGGGTTTTTACCTCTTTTAAACCAAATTTTCATATAAGAACTTTATTATAATCTTGTCGAAACTCTTTTCACCATCATTTCTTTCCACGATGAGAAGTCGCCTGCTATGATATGTTTTCTTGCCTCACCAACAAGCCAAAGATAAAATGCAAGGTTATGGATAGAAGCTATTTGCATTGCTAATAACTCCTCGGCATGGAAAAGATGACGAAGATATGCACGTGAATACATGGTATCAACATATGAAGCTCCATCAGCTTCAATAGGAGAGTAATCTTTCTCCCACTTCTTGTTACGCATATTCATAATACCATTTTTTGTGAATATCATTCCATTTCTACCATTACGAGTCGGCATAACACAGTCGAACATATCAACTCCTCTCTCTATTCCTTCAAGGATATTCACAGGAGTTCCTACTCCCATAAGGTATCTTGGCTTATCTTTTGGTAATATCTCATTTACTACCTCAATCATTTCATACATTTTCTCTGTTGGTTCACCTACAGCAAGACCACCAATGGCATTACCATCAGCACCTTTTGAAGCAACGAATTCGGCAGAACGTTTTCTTAAGTCAGTGTATGTGCACCCTTGAACTATAGGGAATAGAGATTGATTATATCCATATTTTGGTTCTGTTTCATTGAATCGAGTAAAACATCTATCTAACCAACGATGAGTAAGTTCCATAGATTTTTTAGCATATTCAAAATCAGAATTTCCGGGAGGACATTCATCAAAAGCCATCATTATATCAGCACCTATTGTTCTCTCAATATCCATTACTCGTTCGGGAGTAAATAGATGTTTCGAGCCATCGATATGTGAGCGGAATTCAACACCTTCTTCTTTTAATTTTCTAATTCCGGAAAGAGAAAAAACCTGGAAACCTCCACTGTCTGTCAGCATAGGGCGGTCGAAGCCGTTGAATTTATGCAATCCACCAGCTCCTTCAATAACCTCTAAGCCCGGACGAAGGTACAGATGATAAGTATTTCCAAGAATTATCTGAGCTTTAATATCTTCTTTTACCTCATGTAAGTGTACACCTTTTACTGAACCTAACGTACCTACAGGCATGAATATAGGTGTTTCTATCTTTCCATGATCTGTTGTAATTAATCCTGCTCTTGCATTTGATTTAGGATCATTATATTGTAGTTCAAATGTCATTTATCTTCTCTGTTTTCTTTCAAAATTTTAAAATCAACGGCATCATTAACTTTCTCATCAGTTAATGCCAAATTAATAACCTCTTTAATGTCGGATACATAATGGAAATTTAAACCCTCCAAATATAAAGGTAAAATCTCGTCAATATCCTTTTTATTTTCATCACAAAGAATAATATCTTTTATTCCAGCACGTTTTGCAGCAAGAATTTTCTCTTTTATTCCACCTACAGGGAGAACTTTTCCGCGAAGTGTAATTTCACCGGTCATAGCAAGCTTATCTTTAACCTTTCTCTGAGTGAAAGCAGATGCAAGAGATGTGACCATAGTTATTCCGGCAGAAGGACCATCTTTTGGTATTGCACCTTCAGGCACGTGAACATGGATATTCCAGTTTTCGAATATCTCTTCATCAATACCATACAATGAAGCATGCGAGCGAAGATACTCTAAAGCTAGCATAGCCGACTCTTTCATCACATCACCAAGATTACCTGTAAGAGTTAAACGTGAACCTTTACCTTTGCTAAGACTCGTTTCAACAAATAATATTTCACCTCCAACAGCTGTCCAAGCAAGTCCTGTAACAACACCGGCATATTCATTTCCTTGATACTTATCGCGAGAATATGTAGGTACGCCAAGTAGTTCAACTACATCAGGTACTTTAATATTTATAGAAGCTTGTTCGCCACTTTTAGCAAATCGAAGAGCTATTTTACGAATAATCTTATTTATCTTCTTCTCAAGATCACGAACACCACTTTCACGAGTGTAATTCTCAATGATATGCTCTATAGCTGCTTTTGAGAACTTGATATCATCTTTATTTAATCCACAATTCTCAATCTCCTTAGGAATAAGATGGCGTTTGGCAATCTCAACTTTCTCCTCAGTAATATAACCTGTAACTTCAATAAGTTCCATTCTATCTAATAAAGGAGCAGGTATTGTTCCAATATTATTAGCAGTAGCTATAAACAGTACCTTTGAAAGATCATAATCTGTATCAATATAGTTATCATGGAACGAATTATTCTGTTCAGGATCAAGCACTTCAAGCATAGCCGAACTTGGATCACCTCTATGGTCGCTTCCCAGTTTATCAATTTCATCGAGAATAATTACAGGATTAGAAGATTCAGCTTTTATAAGGCTCTTTATTATACGTCCTGGCATAGCGCCTATATAAGTCTTTCTATGACCTCTAATCTCTGCTTCATCGTGTACACCACCTAGCGACATACGAACATATTTTCTCTTAAGAGCAGAAGCAATAGATTTACCTAAAGAAGTTTTACCAACTCCAGGAGGGCCATATAAACAGATGATAGGTGATTTCATATCATCTTTGAACTTTAAAACAGCAAGATGTTCCAAAATTCTTTCTTTTACTTTTTCCAAACCATAATGATCTTTATTTAATACCTTTTCGGCATTGTTTATATTATGGTTATCGGCAGTATAGATATTCCATGGTAGAGCAAGCAGAGTTTGAAGATAGCTTAACTGAACGCTGTAATCAGGAGCTTGTGTGTTCATTCGCTCAAGTTTACTTAGCTCGCGCATGAATAGTTCATTCGTAGCACTGTTCCATTTCTTTGACTCAGCCTTTTCCCTTAGTTCATCTAACTGATCTTGCTGAGTATCACCAAGCTCATTTTGAATACTTTTAATCTGTTGCTGTAAGAAATATTCTCTCTGTTGCTTGTCTATATCCTCACGAGTACGCATCTGGATATTCTGACGTATCATTGCCAGTTGATTCTCGCGATTAAGAATTTGTAATAATTCATAAGCTCTGCTCTCCAATGAATTAAATTTTAAAAGACGCATCTTCTCTTCAACAGTGAAAGGGAAGTTTGTGCAGATAAAATTGAGCAGCATTTCAGCTGAATCGATATTCTTTATAGCAATAGCTGTATCAGGGCTCAGTTTATCGGATATATCTATATATTTGCTTGCTAACTCCTTACAAGAATCTATCAAAACAACAAATTCATCATTATTATGATTCTCGTTATCTTCAGGAATAAAAGATATCCTACCCGTAAGGTATGGAACAGACTGAACTATTCTGTCAAGTTTGATCTTTGGACCAGCAGACTGAACAAATACAGTCATATTTCCTCCCGGTATATCAAAAATCCTTAATATCTTTACTACTACTCCTACATGATAGAGATCTTCAAACTCAGGGTATTCTGTTTCTCCATGCTTTTGGCATACAACAGCAACTAATTGATTATTTTTAAAAGCATTGTTAACCAATTTTTGAGTGCTTATTCTTCCCACAGTAATAGGCATGACCACTTGTGGGAACATAACCATGTTTCTTAAAGGAATAACGGGTATATCTTTGGTGATATCTATTTCTGCTTCTCCCTCTAATGCATCAGCTTTAATTTCTGCAAGCATTGAAATTTCATCATTTTCTGAGTTGAGGAATAGTTTATTATTTTTTCTTTTCATGATATTTTCTCTCTTTATCCTTTTATATACAAAATAGGCCTAAAATAGATGCAAATTTAGTGATTCAATCTCGATTAATAAAGCCAGATTAACAAATAATGATTTTTTAGTTCAAATTAATTTGATTAAGTCTCATATTTTATAATCTTTGATTTTTCTTTTTACGCATATGGCAAATAGTTTCTTTAAATTTAAACAATTTATTATTCATCAAGATAAATGTGCAATGAAAGTTGGTACAGATGGAGTTCTTATTGGTGCTTGGACAAACTTTTCGAATGCACAATCTATATTAGATGTAGGATGTGGGACAGCTCTTATCTCTATAATGGCAGCACAACGCAATAATACAGCACATATCACCGGGGTAGATATTGATAATAATGCAGTTGAACAAGCCACGATAAATGCATCAAATACAGAGTGGAAAGAGCGTATAGACATAATAAACAAGGACTTTTGTTTATTCGATAACGTTTACTTTGATGTAATTGTTTCTAACCCTCCTTATTTTGTCGAACAGGTTAAGAGCCCTGATAAATCAAGAAGTATTGCTCGAAGTTGTGAAACTTTAGATTATAAGAGACTGATAGAAGTTTCGGCTAAAATTTTAAATAAAAGGGGTAGATTGTCATTTATATTTCCATACGACTACTATGATGAAGTAATAAAACATGGATTAAACAACAAACTTTATGCTGATCGAATAGCCAAAGTTTATCCTTTACCTAATAGTAAAATTAAAAGAGTAATGATTGAGTTTAGTTTTGAACAAAAAGAGACCAAATTCGAGGATATAATTATTGAGAAATCAAGACATAACTATAGTGAAGAGTACATTAATCTCACTAAAGAGTTTTATCTAAAAATGTAATCTATTTTTTAGTTCTGCGTTTTAAAAGTTGCTTGTTAAGATAAAAAAGACTTTTGTATTTTTTTTGAAAAACTTCTTTCTCAATAGGAGAGAGTCCGTTGAAATAGTCTAACATCTGTTGCATTACGTTGGTTGGAATCTCCTCTTTTCTCATTTTACCAATAACAACATTTAATCCGGAAGGAATAATTTCAACCACAACATCTTTTTCATCCATAACAGGATCACCATCAAAATGAATTACACCGGGTGATGAACGATGAATTTTTATCTTTTTAGAACGTATGGTCTTGATTCTACTATTTTGGTCAATAGTTTTATTGAATAGTTGAAAGGCCAAAGATGGTACATCAAGGACAGTAAATGGTTCAAGAATTGTGATATCCATCACTCCATCTGTAATAGAAGCTTGAGGCGCTATATATGCATTATTTCCATATTGCGATGCATTTGCACAAGCAATTAGGAAAGCTTTATATTTCTTTGTTCCCTCTTCACTCTCTATTTCATAACTTTCAGGAACGTAGGAAAGACTTTCATGAAGAGTATTTTCAAGATAAGTTAAGAGACCTCGTTTATTGGAACCGGCAAACTTTAAACTGACAAAAGCATCGAATCCAACACCACAAGTACAGAAAAATGGTTTGGAGTTTATCTTACCATAATCCATACATATAATTTCATTGTTGTTAATTATATCAATAGCTCCTTTAGCATCCATAGGGATATTTAAATGACGAGCTAATCCATTGCCCGAGCCACATGGAATGATTGCTAAAGCTGTATTTGTATGAACTAATGAACGAGCTACTTCATTTACAGTACCATCACCACCTATAGCAACAACAACATCAGCGCCCTCATCAACAGCCTCTTTAGCCAATGTAACGGCATGACCGGCAAATTTTGTTTCAACAATTACATAATCGATAGCATTTTTATCAATACGTTCCTTTATAATATGAATTATATTTTTTTTACTCTGAGTTCCAGATTTAGGATTTACAATAAAAATTATTTTTCTTTTCTTAATCATCATAACCGATCGAATAGTTGAAAACAATGGCTGCAAATTTAGCATAAAACATTTAGATGGGAAATGAATATGGTAACTTTTGAAATAATGAAGGTTTTTTTTTGAAAAAATGAATAAATATTTCATGAAACTATTATCTTTGCAGCCTGATTTTGTCTAAAGTAAATCAGAATGTATTTTATAAATCTATACATTATTCTATTGTAAGTAAATTTATTGCTTGCAAAACACATACTTTAATATGGGATTATTACAGGAAAAATTAAGTAAATTTAGATTGCCTCAGATGTACATGGAAAGAGGCGTTTATCCTTATTTTCGCGAAATAGACAGTGCACAGGATACAGAAGTGACAATGGATGGTAGAAAAGTCCTAATGTTTGGTTCTAACTCTTACATGGGTCTTACTTACGATCAGAGAATTATTGATGCAGCGATTGAAGCTACTCGTAAATATGGAACAGGTTGTGCAGGATCACGCTTCCTTAATGGTACACTAGATCTTCATGTTCAGTTGGAAAAAGAATTGGCTGAATTTGTTGGAAAAGAGGATGCATTGGTTTATTCAACCGGTTTTACTGTAAATGAGGGTGTTGTATCATGTTTAACAGATAGAAACGATTATATTATATGTGATGATAGAGACCATGCTTCAATAGTTGATGGCCGTCGTCTTTCTTTCTCTACACAACTAAAATACAAACACAATGACATGGCTGCTCTTGAGAAGGAGTTACAGAAATGTAAACCTGAGTCAGTAAAACTTATTGTTGTTGATGGTGTATTCTCTATGGAGGGTGATCTAGCTAATCTTCCTGAAATAGTAAGATTAAAAGAGAAATATAACGCTTCAATAATGGTTGATGAAGCACATGGTCTAGGTGTTTTCGGTAAAAATGGTAGAGGAGTTTGTAACCACTTCGGACTAACTGACCAAGTAGACGTTATAATGGGTACATTCTCTAAATCACTTGCTTCGATTGGTGGATTTGTTGCTGCTGATAAAGACACTATAAACTGGCTTCGTCACAATTCACGTTCATATATATTTTCAGCAAGTAATACTCCTGCTGCTACTGCAGCAGCTCGTGCAGCTCTAAACATTTTAAAACATGAGCCTGTACGTCTTGAGAAACTTTGGGATATTACTAACTATGCACTAGGTAAATTCCGTGATGCAGGTTTTGAAATTGGTGACACAGAGAGTCCTATCATACCTCTTTATGTTCATGATACTGACAAAACATTTGAAGTTACTAAACTTGCTTTTGATGCAGGTATATTTATTAATCCTGTTATCCCACCAGCTTGTGCTCCACAAGATACATTAGTGAGAGTAGCTTTAATGGCAACTCATACTAAAGAACAAGTTGATTTTGCTGTTAAGCAGTTGACAAAAATATTCAAAGATCTAGATATAATTAAATAAAAAAAAAAGAGGTTGCTGTTAAGCAACCTCTTTTTTTAGTTTATATATGATAAAAGGATTTATAGGCCTTTATTTATCTCATCAATATAATTCAATATTTCATTTCTTCCGGTTTTCTTTTCAGAAGAGGAGATGAAATATTTAGGAAGTTCTTCCCACTGTTCTGAAAGTTTTCTTAAATAACTATTCACGTTACTCTTAACCTTAGAGATAGTCAGTTTATCTGCTTTTGTGAATATTATAGCAAAAGGAACACCATTTTCTCCTAACCACTCCATAAACTCTAAATCGATTTGTTGTGGCTCAAGACGTATATCTATAAGCACGAAAAGACAAGTCATCTCTTCACGCATAAGGATGTAATCCTCAATAATTTTCTGTATCTTATCAACAGCTTTCTTGCCCCTGGCTGCATAACCATATCCTGGAAGATCGACCAAATACCACTCTTTATTAATTAGGAAATGATTTATAAGCAAAGTCTTTCCTGGAGTAGAAGAGGTCATAGCCAACTTAGGCTTTTTAGTAAGCATATTTATCAAACTAGACTTACCTACATTCGATCTACCTATGAAAGCATATTCTGGAAATCCCTCTTTGGGACATTTATCAATTTTAGTATTACTGATAACAAACTCAGCACTTGTAATATCCATTCTTTCTTGTTTTAATACTTAAACAACATAATCCTACAAAAGTAATAAATCCATTGAACATTAACATCTCATATCCAAATTTATAACCAGTATGATTATATATTAGCGTATCAATCATAAAGCAAAGTATTGGTGATGAGATAGCAACATATGGTACAAATTTATCTTTTGGCTGAAGTTTTGTGAATAATCCAAAACAGAAAAGTCCTAAAAGAGGTCCATAGGTATATGAAGCAATGGTATATATAGCATCAATAACACTCTTATTATTTATAATTCGGAAAAGTATAATGCACACAATAAAAACTAGAGCCATTATAAAATGTATTTTCTTCCTTTTCTTCTCTGCACTGTTTTCATCGAGTATAGATACATCTAATATATCCACACAAAAGCTTGTAGTAAGTGCAGTTAGTGCAGAATCTGCACTAGAAAATGCAGCAGCTATAATTCCTATGGTAAATAGGATAAGAACCATAAATCCAAGATGTCCATTAGCGGCTAGCATAGGTAAAATTTCATCACCTGATTGGGGTATCGTTATTCCACTATGTGATGCGAAAAGAAGCAATAATATTCCCAAAGAAAGGAATAGAAAATTTACGGGAACAAATGATAAACCATAGAAATACATATTCTTTTGAGCAGACTTCAAATCCTTACATGAAAGATTTTTCTGCATCATATCTTGATCAAGACCTGTCATGACAATGGTTATAAATATTCCGCTAAAGAATTGTTTGAAGAAGTTTTGTTTTGAGTGCCAATCATCAAAAACAAATATCTTACTATGTTGACTCTCTTTTATCACATTTAATGTATCCATAAAACCCAAATTCATATTCGTTGAAAGTTGGTAAAGAATAAGGACAAGGGCTAAAAGAAGACATAGGGTTTGAAGACTATCAGTCCACACAATTGTTCGTATACCACTACGTCGGGTGTATAACCAAATCAATAAAACGATAATAGATACAGTTAATGGAAAAGGTATATAAAATTGTTTGAATACAAACTCCTGTAGAATAAGAGTTACTAAGTATAAACGAGCAGAAGCACCGACAATTTTAGAAAGAAGAAAGAATGAGGAGCCGGTTTTATATGCTCTATTCCCAATTCGGTCACCTAAATATGTGTATATTGATATTAAGTTCAATTTATAATATAGTGGGAGTAATATCTTAGCTATTATTATATAACCAAAAAAGAAACCAAAACAGGTTTGCATATAAGTCATGTCAATTGAACTAACCATACCGGGAACAGACACGAAAGTAACACCTGAAATGGATGTACCAATCATACCAAAAGAGACAATATACCAAGGTGAACTTTTATTACCTTGGAAGAAAGCTGCATTTCCACTATTTTTTCCTGTTATATGCGATACAATAAGAAGAATAGAGAAATAAAGGAGAATTATTAACAGTATATATATTCCGTTCATATTATTTTTGCTGTAAAAATAGTCAAAATCACTTAATTTTTTTATGTTTGCACTCTATTATAACTTGATTTTAAATGAACAATCAATATTCTTCCCAACTACTAGAGAAAGCTGTAGAAGAGTTTGCAAAATTACCGGGTATAGGAAAGAAGACAGCTATGCGACTTGTTCTTCACCTACTTAAACAAGATAAAAAAGATGTTGAATCTTTTGGTAATTCAATAATTACGCTTAAAAACGAGATAAAATATTGCAAAGTTTGCCACAATATATCCGATACAGAAGTATGCCTTATTTGCTCAAACAAATTAAGAGATAGATCTACTATATGTGTTGTTGAAAGCATACGTGATGTAATGGCTATTGAGGCTACACAACAATATAACGGACTTTTTCATGTTCTAGGAGGTATAATTTCTCCAATGGATGGGATAGGACCTTCGGATATTGAAATAGATAGTCTTGTGGAACGAGCAAAAAGCGAGGAGGTTAAAGAGATAATACTTGCATTAAGTACTACAATGGAGGGAGATACAACCAATTTCTTTATCTCACGTAAACTTTCCGACATAAATGTTAATCTATCAGTCATTGCCAGAGGTATATCTATCGGTGATGAGCTGGAATATGCAGACGAAATAACCTTAGGACGTTCTATAATAAATAGAATCCCATTTAATACAACAAAATAATATAATGGAAAATAGAATAGACAACTTATTATCTACTTTGAAAATAGAGTACTCCCTTTTTTGGGTAGGAGCATTGTGTTTAATACCACTATATGAAAGCAACCTACTTCAAGAGGGAATTTATGCAGGCGATAAACTAATGGAATATATCCTTTATACTATAGGGATACTTCTATCTGTTATTTTCATCCCTTTAGCTTTAAAACTTTTCTCTGTTTCATTAAACAAACGTTTACCAAATTTATCAATCGATGAAGCTTTAAAAAGTTATAAGAAGTGGAGTGAAATTCGTTTAGCACTACTATTTATACCTACTATATTAAATATTTCATTCTACTATATGACAATGCAAACAACCGGATTGTTATGTGCATCGATGGCATTAGTAGCTTCTCTGTTTTGCGTTCCTAATAGAAATAAAATAGTTACAGAACTGGATATTGAAAAATGATATGATAAGTAAACTCTCAACATCACAATTTATTCTAAGGGCTCCTGAACCTGAAGACCTGGATTGTTTGCTTGCATTCGAGAATACTGCTGAACAATGGGTAAGCAATTCAGAAGCTGCTGGCCCATATTCCAGATATCAGATGAAACGCTTTATTGAGAGTTGCACCAATAATTTATTTGACGATAGACAGTTACGCCTGTTGGCAGAGAATAGTGAGAAAAGAGTTATCGGCATAGTAGATATTTGCATTTATGACCCTTTCGCTAATAGAGCTGAAGTAGGTATCATTATTCATCCTGAGTATCGAAATAAGGGCATAGGTGAAAAGGTCCTCACATTATTCAACAAACATTGTTTTGAGAACTTGGGTATACACATGTTATATGCATATATAGCTGAAGAAAATTTGGCAAGCAGAAAACTGTTTGCCAAATGTGGATATAAAGAGTCGGCTACACTTTTTGATTGGGGAAAGACTTATGGAAAATACTTTAACGTTATAGTAGCCCAGATAATTAACCCAAAAGGTTAGTTCAATATAGGATATTTTGGATATTTTGACCAAATACTATATTTTCCTCCTAAAGTATCAAGACTTATATTCCAAACATCATTAGGTTTGTCATCAAAAATAAGGTGATTTTTACAGGGACTTACGATCCAACTGTTATTCTTAATCTCATCTTCCAATTGTCCCTTTTTCCAACCTGCATACCCGCAGAAAAACTTAATGAGATTACTTTTATAATTCTCTCCCGAGATATAATCCATAATGTCATTAAAGTTACCATTAATATAAACTCCACCACCTAATGGTATGGAATTATGGACAAAATCTAATTTATGGAGGTAAAAGAGTGAATCCTTATCTATTGGTCCACCTCTAAAAAGTGGAATTTTTACTTTAGAATTGATATTGGGGAATATATCGTTAAGCGTAATATTATATATCAATCCTTTATTAATAATTATACCCATGCTTCCTTCATCTCCATGCTGTACTATTAGAATAACAGATCTATTAAAATTATAGTCCATCAAGAATGGTGATGAAATGAGAATTCTTCCTTTTTTAGGAACAACTTCATTAGCTTCTATTTGAAAAATCTTCATATCCATAATTCATTTCCAATAGTTGTATGCTAATATAAAAAAAATAAACTATATTTTGACTATTATCTATTTAAAATATTTCTTATTTATTGTAAATATAATTGATGTTTATCGAATCATTAACACGGTCATACAATTAGCTGATAATGATAACTAAATTCAATGATCATGATAATTTAATTCGACGATCATGATAACTTAAATCGATTATCATGATAACTTAATTCAATAATCATGATTGTATAAAAATAAAGAGGGATATTATCCCTCTCTATTTTTTCAGCAGACACTTCTGCTTCGAAGTAATGATTTATCACAAACAATTACTCTATCAAACCTTTAATCTAATACTATGAAAAACATAA
>JAEZKJ010000159.1 GCA_023415545.1 Bacteroidota bacterium | reverse complement strand
TTAGTATTATGCTGTCCCCATCCTTCATTAAACACTACCCATGTAGTTATACAAGGATAGAATCTTAATCTATCAATCATTTCAAACATTTCAGACTGCCATTGTGCAGAATGTTCAGCAGGAGCATTCCAATCTTCTTTTGCATCAGCCTTTACATGTTCTACATCTTTTCGTGAAGTAGCAAAACCTGAAACCATATCCTGCCACATCATCAAACCAAGTGAATCGGCATAATAATAATATTGTTCAGGCTCTACCTTTATATGTTTACGGATAGTGTTGAAGCCCATCTTCTTTAGTTGGATCATGTCGTAAATCATAGCTTCTTCCGATGGAGGAGTTAATAAACCATCAGGCCACCAACCTTGATCCAATGTTCCCATTTGGAAAATAAACTCATCGTTCAAACATATGCGATTGTATCCACACTCATCTTTTTTCATATCAACTTTTCTCAAAGAGAAATAACTTGACACACGGTCAATCTCTTTTCCTGACTTGCTCATACTTACATTAATATGATAAAGTTTTGGAGAAGAAGGTGACCACAATACAGCATTTGGAACAGAGATTTCCATAGCCTCACCGGATTTACCTTTCACACTATTAACAATTTTTCCATTATCTAGTAAGTCTACAGTAATATCCTCTTTACCATTCGAGTTATTGACATCGAAAGATAACTTCACAGATTTCTTGTAAATATCAGCTTCAGGAAGTACTTGTTTGATATATGTTTTATTTACAGCTTCAAGCCATACAGTCTGCCATATGCCCGATACAGGAGTATACCAAATACCTCTTTGGTTTAACTGTTGTTTACCTCTTGAAATTGATTCAGTATCAGTAGGGTCAACTACAGAAAGTTCCACAGTTTGTTCACCACTACTCTTCAAATACTTTGTTATATCAAAGCTAAAAGGGTTGTTTCCACCTTTATGTGAACCTACAATACGATTATTAACCCAAACCTGGCATTCATAATCAACAGCAGCAAAATGAAGTATTATGTTTTTACCTTTCCACTCTTTATCAATGGTGAAGTTTCGTTTATACCAAAGTTTATCTTCTGGAAGAAAACTTTTCATAACACCCGATAGTGACGACTCTATAGCAAAAGGTACCAATATCTCGCCATTATAAACTACATTTTTCTTAGTTACATTCTGAGCAGTAACAGCATAGTTCCAAATGCCATTAAGGTTCTTCCAAGCGCTACGTTTCAACTGAGGACGAGGATATGATTGCCAAACATTTTCAGGAGTTACCTTAGCAGCCCATTCTGTTTTAATTTTATCTCCTTTTGGAGACCATTTTGATTCTGTTGCGTTAATGTGTAACCCAACACACAAGCCTAAAACAATTAAACAGTTTTTCATTGTATTCATTAACTTTTATCTTTATATTCTTTATAATATTTTGTAATGCCTAAAATCAACATAATAGCACTCGACATGTAATATTGCGTTCATTCTTTATATCACACGAGCAAGAGTTATTTTTATTTTGTAAAATGATAATTATAATCGTTTCTCTTAAAGATATACCTTCTCTGTGGTACTGGCAGTGGGTCCTGCAATCTTAGCTCCCATGCTAGCATATCGTTCATCAACTCAATCTTTATATCTTTATATTTTTTTTCATCATATAAATTTTTTATCTCTGATGGATCTTTCTTTATATTATATAGTTCACTAACACCATAACTATCAATAATAAGTTTCCAATCACCCTTTCGAATCATTCTAGACATACCGGACTGAGACCAAGAATTAAGTTCATCAAAATCAGCTATTTTACCTCTTGTCAATGCACCTTCTTGTTCAAAAGTCAAGTCATCAGATAGGTCTACATTTGCACCGCCATAACCTCTTTGCACCACAATGCTTGAAAACTCTCTTTTTGGATAATTTTTACCGGTAAGCATAGGCCACAAACTACGTCCTTGTACGCCAAGTGGAATTTCACTGCCTACAGCAGTACAAATAGTAGGGAATACATCAGCTAAAGAAACATGAGCTTCCATAGGTTCTTTAGACTTTTCAATACCATAACCGGCCCACACCATTGGAATACGTGTAAGGCAATCGGACATACCGGCACCTTTTCGTATCAATCCATACTCTCCAGCATAATCACCATGATCGGATAGTATTAAAAATATGGTATTTTCATATTGCCCATTCTTTTTTAATGTTTCTATGAGTCTCCTTATCTGATCATCTATAAGTCGAATCATTCCCATATAATTAGCTCGTAAACGAGGAAGATCCTTTAACAAATCGGGACAAGACTCATCGTCAAGTTTTGCCATTATAGAATACTTATCATCCTTTAGTTTCAATTCCTTTCTTCCTGTTCTTGTAGGTGGAATATTGTCCGGATTAAACATAGAATAATAAGGCTCGCATACCTGATAAGGATTATGTGGTTCAGCTAATGATACCCAAACAAAAAATGGATTATTATCCTTGGCTTGTTTATCAATCCATCTCAAAGTTTCAGAGACAATTTTTACAGGTTGCTGCTCTTCCAAAGGAATAGGAGAAGGTTCAAACCATTGTCCTCGTGCCTCATCATTTAAAAATTTTGCTGTTCTTTTCTCAGCGTCTGTTTTTGGAATAATTTTCCCCCAATGTCCATAAGCTGAACAAAAGTCAAAATCTTTAGGTTTGAGATATGAATGATTTTTCCCTACTAAAGCCGTCTTATAACCTTTATCTTTCAGAACTTTTATCATATCTGTCTGGTATTTTATATCCGACAGATTATGATTTGTCCTTACGTCGGTTACTGAAGGGAACCTTCCGGTAAACATCGAGCATCTTGCCGGAGAACTTGCAGCCATAGTAGTATAAGCTTTATCGAACCACACATTTTCCAAAGCTAAACTATCTACATATGGAGTAAGATTTAGAGGGAAACCCTCTCTACCACATAAATCAGCTCTTTGCTGATCAGACATTATTATTACCACGTTTGGTTTAACTTGACTATGCAAACCTGTTGCAATACCAAATCCAGCTAATAAACAATAAAATCTTTCCATATATGTTCTAACTAAAAGATTTCTATGACGATTAAAATATATTGAACGATACTTATAAATTAACTCCTAAACAGTTATCAGTACTCTACTACTCACGTTTACTCAGCAATGTTGTATCTCTTTAATTATGAAAAACATATTATAATTTTTCATTGCCTAACACTAATATCATAGTTATAAAACCTCAGTAGAGGAATAAAAAATTAATATTTAAGAAGTCGTTTATTCATATTTTTTTGATATAATTACAAATATGAATAAAAATAAGCTAACAATATGGTAATTATGTTATACTTACTATGAAATATGTCCTAAAAAACGCACAGGTGGGAATATGCACATTATTACTACTTTATTGAACATTGCTACTAATATAAAAATAGAGATTATCCTTATTTTTAATTAATAAAATAAGTAAACAAAATATGAATACATCAATCAAATCAATTTTATTGACATCAATTTTTTTAGTAATATCAGCCACATTAAACGGCCAAATTCAATATAATAATATCCATTTTAAACAATTAGAGAAGACCAATGGGCTATCACATAACACTGTAAACTCCATAACTCAAGATAATGATGGTTTTATGTGGTTTGGGACTAGAAACGGGCTATGCAAATATGATGGATATTCTATAAAATCTTTTCACCATGATGACTCAGCCTCAACAAGTATATGTCATGATTTTATTTATAGAATATATAACGATAGCATTTTAAATGGAATATGGATTTCTACTGATAATGGAATATGTTTTTATGATATAAATAAAGAATATTTTAAGAAGTACAACATACCCAACAATAATAATAAAAACGATATCAACTTTCTTCTAAACTCACAAAATGAGCTTCTTGTAACCAGCAGTGATGGAGTATATGTTTATAATGCAAACAAAAATGATTTCACACTATATATAGAAAGCGAAAGAAGTAATATTAGAAATATATACGAGGATAATACAAATATATTATGGATAGAGACAGATAATGGCACAAAATGCTATGATCTAAAGATGAAAAAAGTAATTCTTTTACCACTTACATTACAAAATTTGAATGGTAAAATTGAAAATATTAAATATTTAAAGAATAATATTCTTCTTTTTAAATGCAATAACAAATTATACTTATATAATATTACATCAGATAACTTAATAGATATAAGCATTAAACAAAAGCATATAAATTATAGATGTGCAGAAATTGATTTACACAATAACATTTGGATAGGTTCGGAATATGGAATAAATGTGTTTACTCCAAAGGGGATACTTTTAGCACATTATGAACAATCTATCGACGATCTAAGTGCACTTAACGATTCTCCCATTTATTCAATATTTAGTGATAAATATAACAATATATGGGTAGGAACTTATTTTGGTGGTATAAACTATTATACTTACGAAAGTGAGAAATTTAGAATATACCCAATGGGCACAAGCTCAAAAAATTTAAGTGGAAAAGCTGTTCGAGAAATTACTGCTGATAATGAAAATGGTATATTCATTGCAACTGAAGATGGAGGATTAAATCATTTAGATAGTGCTGGCAATATTATTCGTTCCGATAAATTACACTCTAAAATAGGAATTAATAGTAAAAACATACACTCTGTATATTTGGACAACGAGAATTTATGGATAGGACTTTTCATGAAAGGGGTAATAAAATATAATTTAGTCAATAATAAATCATTTGACTATTATAAATATTCAGAAGAAAACTGTTCAGGTTTCTGTATTGAAAAAGACGGGAAAGAGAATATATGGTATGGAGGTCCTTCAGGGTTATTTAAGATTATAAAGAAAAGTAACCAAGTAGAGAAAATTTCATCATTACCTACGTTTTCTATACTAAAGATAAACCATAATACATTTTTAATTGGCACTAGAAGAAGTGGTATTTATGAAATAAACGCAAGTAATAATGAGATAAAAAAGATTGAAAACAAGTTAATCAGAGATTTGTATATAACATATCTATATTCAGACCAGCATAATAATATTTGGATTGGCACAAATAATAATGGTCTGTTTGTAATGAACAGCCACAAAGAAATAATAAAAGAATACTCGGAAAAAGAGATAGGTTCAAATGCAATAAAGGGAATTATTGAAGATAATCAAGGTAGGATATGGGCTGGTACAGACAATGGATTGATATGTATTGAAAGAGATGAAATATATAGATATACCATAGCTGATGGTCTGCCTACCAATCAATTTAATTATTCTTCGGCATTTAAAAAAGCTGATGGAGAATTATATTTTGGTACTATAAATGGAATGATTTCGTTCTATCCAAGTATGGTAAAGACAAAAGC
>JAEZKJ010000156.1 GCA_023415545.1 Bacteroidota bacterium | reverse complement strand
GGATATATCAATTGACCGTTACAACTTTTTAAAAGTATTACGTCAGGGAAATCCTCCTGCAAAGTTATATTGTGTTGGTGATGACTGGCAATCTATATATCGTTTCTCGGGTAGTGACATGTCTCTTTTCAATCAATTCCCCGACTATTTTGGTGCAACGGAGATAAACAAGATTGAAACTACATACAGATTCGGAGAACCTCTTGTTACTTTATCTTCAAAATTTATACAACGTAATAGTGCTCAAATTAAAAAAAATATACACTCATTCAGCAAGGATTTGAATACTGAGATAGAGTTTCATTCGTATGATAGAAATAGTTACTGCCGTACTATAGAACATTTGATAGCCTCTATACCATCAGATAAATCAATATTTCTGTAGGGCCGTTACTCTTTTGATGATTATTATCTCTCATATATGTACCAATCGGTAAAAGAGGGAAATAGATTTTACTACATTATAGCAGGACGAAAATTGGAGTTTCTAACAGTACATAAATCAAAGGGACTGGAAGCAGATTATGTTATACTTTTGCAATGCAACAAGGATACTTATGGTTTCCCATCAATGGTAAGTGATGACCCTTCATTGAATTATGTATTGACAAAAAGTGATCAATACCCTTATGGAGAAGAGCGCAGACTATTCTATGTAGCAATAACGAGAGCAAAACTGAAAACTATAATCCTGTATGACTTGAAATTTCCTTCTCTATTTGTTGATGAATTCCTAAAACCCGGATATGTGACGGAAGAGAGTTATCAAAAACACCCCAATGCCAATAAAAAATGGACAAGAGGTGCTGACAAATTGTTATTAGAAATGCATAGTGAAGGAAAAAGTATAAAATATATAGCATCAAAGATGGGAAGAAGTCAAACATCGATTGTGATGCGAATAAATAAACTTATCTCATAATTTTAGAATGAATATTCCACTCCTATGTTTAAATTATAGATGTTATCACTATACTTTTCTCTATCCATAACGGCTGTTCCCTCTTCATTTTTCAAAACATGTGAATAGGGAACAATGGATAATCGTGGCTCGAGGAAAACTCCCCACTTGCTGTTGACCTTATATTTTGCCTGAAGTGCTGTAGTAAAACCAAAATATGCGAACTTGACATTTTGGGTGATGTCACGTTTGTTCATGGCTCCTACTTCTAATCCTGCTAATGCAGAGAGAGAAAGATATTTTTTGACATCTAAGTTGGTGAACTCAAGTATATTTACCATACCCTCGATACGTGTACCTATATAGCTAGACTTAAGATTTTACTATCTATCACCTCATGGTCGTCATTATAGATATAGTGGCTGTTCCATATGTTGGAACCATAGAATAGTGAACCTCGTACAGCATAGCATGGATGTAACCATTTTCCTAATGAAAGGGCTACATGTGGGCCTAACGAGTTAAATATTCCCAACTCCTTGACAATATCCGAATATTGATATTGAATACCACCGGCAACGCTTACGAAACTATCTCCTTGATAAGCATCACTATTTTTATTTGTTGCAGAGGATCGGTTTATATCATATAAGAGACCTATTTTTGCACCATAACCTACATCATATTTATGCCAGTTTGTCTTGGTATAATGGTCGATACCATCAGAATAGAGTGCTATAGTTGGTTCGAGAGTCAAATTCAAACTCTTTATAAGTTTCAGCTTAAGCTGTAGGCCGGCATGTATTTCAGCGACATTGAAAGTGGATTTATCATCCATCTTCGAGTAGGTATATCCCAAGCCAAGAAGTGTAGATAGTTCGAACAGGCGTGATGGGTCATAGCCTTTTAAATACGAAGTTAGATTGAAAAGATAAGATGCCTGCAGGCCGATTCGTTTATATGAGTCCGTTGTCCTATTGTGTAAAGCCCATCCACCGTTTATATCCAAGCGTGCTCCATGAACAGAAGTAAACATTTTACCATAACCCAATGAGAAGAGTTTATAAAGACCCATTTCAGCTTTATCTCTGTTTACAAACTCCTCAACACCTATATTGAACTGCACAGAAGTGTTGTCCGACCATTTATTGTTGGTAAATGTCGCTCCTTGAGGACGATATCTTTTCTGCATAGAATAGTCCAAGGCATTAAAAAATTTCTTTCCTGCAACAGTATCTTTCAACTCTGCAGGATTTTGCTGTGCCCATAAACTGACATTTATAAAGAGAGAAATCAGTGCTAATGATATACCGGTTTTCAACTTAAAAATCATGCTTTAAAGTTTATATTGTAAAATCAACATATCTATCATATCCTTATTAATCTCGAGCATCTCCATACTATATTCATAGAGATCCTTACCTATATCGCCATCTGTCTCAGCTATAGGAATATATTTTGGGTCGAGAGTAAAACATTTCACCAAGCAGTGCATAGCATTTTCAAAGCCCAAGTCACCACCACGATTATGAGCTATAGCTTTAAGATACCATGTACGAGGATTATCGACAGGCAATTTCGAAAGTGCCATAAGTGCCAATGCATCATTACGCTTGGTATCCA
>JAEZKJ010000002.1 GCA_023415545.1 Bacteroidota bacterium | reverse complement strand
TTTCTACACTATCAGAAGATTTTGCTATAAAGTTCCTGTATTCAAAATATTTTAACGATAATTATAGATTAATTGGTTGGCTTATAGCTAAAATAAAGTTGTTTTCTCCTTTAAATATATTAGACATGTTCGGTAAGAATTCTTTGAGTTCTATTATATATATTCTGTTGTGCGAAAAGAAAGTATATACAAAATCCGACTTGGATATAATGAAACAAATCCTTGCAAAGTTTGACAATCTTCCTAATACAGGAAAAATTGAATTAGTCAAGGGAGGTTTATTGAGCAGTGATAAAGAAAAATTCATCTGTGAACTTGGACATAAAAATGATACAGAACTAGAATATTGTTATTCATGTGGACTAAATATTAAAGGTTTGACAAAAGAACAAGTATCAGTAATTAACTCTTTCCGAGATAAAATAGAAATTTTGAATACCTTGCTATAATATCGTATTATTACAGAGTTTCTTCATTTATTGATAATATAAAATAGAGATTTTCATAATTTTTTTTTACAAGTACGAGTACATTTTTGTGAACAAATTTATGCAGGGTTTATAGTAGAGGAAAATTGTTTTAAATCTTTTATTCTCTACTAAGGCATTGTCAAAATAGATATTTAAGTACTATAGCTATGGCTTTATTGTGGATTTTACTAATTTTGTAGATAAATATAAAATATAAATGAAACCACAGTTTTTAATTGCCTCATTAACTCCGGGAGCCGGTAAAACTACCCTCTCCTTGGCTATCTTACGAATGCTTCAGCAAAAAGGCTTAAGCGTTCAGGCATATAAATGTGGTTCCGATTTCATTGATCCCAAATATCTAGCAATGGCTACCGAGAGAACTGTTGTCAATCTAGACAACTGGCTCTCCTCACCTCTCCATGTCCAACATCTTTATAATAAATATGGTGAAGGATCGGATATAAACATCGTTGAGGGTTCAGCAGCTCTTTTCGATGGATATGAAGGAAGCCGAGGCAGTTGTTCGGAAATAGCAACATTATTACATCTACCTGTAATTTTGGTTATAAATGCACGAATGGCAGGCTATTCAATAGCAGCTATGATACTTGGGTTCAAACTTTTCAATCCTAAAATTAAGATTGCCGGGGTTGTTTTTAACCAAACAACTTCAAGTGCGCAATATAAATATCTCTATCAAGCATGCCTGGATACAAGTGTTGAATGTTTTGGATATATTCCTTATATGAACGATGATAAGATTATATCCAAACATAGTGCAATAACAGTAAGTGCTCGAAAAGAGACAGAGCAACTAATTGACAAGATAACAGAAAAGATATATCAAAGTGTAGATGTAAACAAAATTATTCAATCTTGCCAACTCTCTTTTCCATGCAGATATCTCTTGCCGTATAGTTCCGACTATGATGATGATATCGATTTAGGGTATAATAAAATAAATATTGCCGTTGCTCGTGACGTAGCATTCAACTACATATATTGGGAGAATATTGTAAAACTCTCCAAAATTGGTAAAATAACTTATTTCAGTCCTTTATATAGCAACGAGTTACCTAAATGCGATTTACTATATATTCCTAATGGTGTACCCCAACTATTTGCACGACAGATATACAGACGCAAAAAGATGCTTGATGATATCCGAAACTTTGCTGAATCAGGAGGTATGATACTTGCAGAGGGTAACTCAGTATCAATATTATCATCTACGCTAACAGTTCGAGAAAATGGAACAGCGTACGAGATGTCATCCATCTTTCCTTTCGATTGCGATACCTTAGGACTTAAACTACATAGTGGTTATGTTAATATATTGTCCCAGAATACTATTTTCCGTGGCAACGAGTTCCATTTTTGCAATATCACCGGTTATTCGCAAGGAGATTCAGAAATTAAGGTGATAAACTCAAAAGGCATGGAAATTTCTGATAGTATATTTAGATATAAAAACACTATAGCCTCACTAGCAAATATATATTGGGGTGAAAATGATATCTTACGACTATGGCAAACAAATAATTAAAGATATATTTGTTAACTTCGAATAGATAATTTACATTTGTTTTAAGAATTGCGGTAGTAGCTCAGTTGGTAGAGCATCAGCTTCCCAAGCTGAGGGTCACGAGTTCGAGCCTCGCCTACCGCTCCTCATTAATATTCAAATATCCAATTCAAATCGTCATACGGGCACCATTTAGCATATAAAACGTTGATAAAATATGCAGTACCGAATCGCTCTTGTCCGAGAGATTTTGCATGTTTGAATAACTTTGGGTTGTTCTGTGCCTTGATGCTTTCGAGTCCCTCCTTTAACCAATATCCAATATTATCACCATCAGAATGGAGTATGCGCTCTCCTTCCCAGAACTTTGCTTTGTTTGTGTTTCGATATTCATCAGGCATGCTGTTAAAACCGAAAGAGGTATATTTGTATGGGGATTCTAAATAGCCCCAATTGAATTCGGCAGAATCTAGAGCATTTCGTAAGGCATTTACAGCATCATTCATTTCATCAGAAGTTTGGAAGCAACAGATTCTGTATGTATCATCACACTTCTTCTGTAGACGAAACCGGCAGAGTATAACAAAACTTCTACATACATATATCCATCCATTCTCCAAATAAAAACTGTACCTATCTTCACAACCTGGTTTAAATGATTTGATTATTCTTCGTTTTAACTCTTCTGAAATCACTTTATCCTTGAAGGGGTTGTCTATGGGCGTATAGCAATGTCGTTCTACATTAGTACGTGAATCGTTTTTTGGACAAAAGACTCTTACCCATTCCTTTTGTTTATAAATAGCTGAGAGTGTGGAAGAAAATCGCTTGTTTATATTTGTGGGCAAGTCAATCGGCATTGCATGAGAGTCTTTTTCCGTCTTTAAATACTTCTTTTTGATGAAGTAAATACTACATCCATACATCGCCTCGGCAATGGCACCTGTCAATGCTCCTAGTAATCGTTTGTTACCCTTCATCTTCATTGCGTTATGTAAGGCGCTGCCAAAATCGAAGGCATTATAAAAAGCGTCCCAAACACGAAGCAGATAGCAAAGCATTCCTTCTTGTTCTTTCCAATTTATAGTGTGGCGAAAATATTTAAAATCGTTACCAAGCAATTGATAGGTCTCATCCTTACTCTTTCCCATGCTCAGAGAAACGATAATGGTTGAAAGAAACTTGTGTACTGTAAGTTCTTCCTTGTCCAATTCGTGATCATAGTGAAAAGGCTCTGAGTCTACGCCGCAATTTCTCCACCAAGAATATACGATTGTACGCATTAATGCGATACCCATAATCTCGGTTTTATGCAAGAAATGCAGTGTATTGAGCCATATTTTTACTTCTGCAGAAACCTCGAAACACTCGGTATCGTCTACTGAGTACCATGGATGAACATATTTCTGAAATGTATTCATATCCAATTGAGGAATGTTCTCAAGCGCATCTGCTGTTGAAAGCACTGTAATACCGTATTCCGACATTATAGCTTTATCGGAAATTAAATGAGTAAAAAAACGCTCTCTGTCATTTTCGTGTGTCCATGCAGCTAAATCACCAATAATAGCACCTATCATAATTCATAAATTAATAACAATGTAGCTACCTCGCACCTCTTCTTCTGTTTTTCTAGATCGAGTTTACAATGTAAAAATATACACTTAAACTTCTTAATATTTCACGAATGTTCTTTTGGTTCAGAATATTTGATATAGCATAAATATTTTTTATAATGATTGTGTTTAAATGCATTACACAGCAAATATACGGATAATGATTAAAAACAGAGGGTTTACCACCGTGCTTTTAAAAAGAAAACAGTAACACTATTGTATAAATTTTTCAATTAATCCTTTCAATACTTTTGTATCGAAGTTTTTAACCTATTGTATCTACACCGATGTTTAATTTCTCTATATATTATTTGTTATTTATGGAATTCAATGCGAACCATCACAGGACAATTCTATTCAACATTTATATTTTCAACAATCATTGTATTACGAATACCATTGTCATATTATTCTAGAAATAGAATTGTTTTATTTTAACTTAACATAAGTATCTTTGCTAATAATTTTCTTAAAATAAATTCATCTAATATGTAATATGACAATAGACGAGTTATTTCAAAAAAGAAAGAATGATCCTCGTTGGAACACCTCTTATCCACTCAATCCAACTGATTGGGCATTATATCGAGTTCCAGGTTCGTTATCTTTTGAAAATGATAAATGTTTGTCATTTTATATTCATATTCCCTTTTGCATGCAGTTGTGTTCATTCTGTGAATACACTCGTATGTTATGCCCTGATGAAAATTTACAAAGAAGCTATCTTCTTACAATTGCCAAAGACATTGATCGCTTTAAGCAAAGATATAAAGATTTTATCTTGTTGGGATTTGATATAGGTGGAGGAACACCTACATCTCTCTCGGAGAAGAACTTCTCATTATTAATGCAAATTTATCAGAACGCTATTTCTGAATTAATTATAGATAATAAATATGAGCCTAGTATAGAAGGTACCTTCAATACTTTATCAGAACATAAGTTGATGGAAATGTCTAAAAATGGTTTTCAAAGACTTTCATTGGGAGTTCAGTCTTCATGCAATTCAGTTCTGCATCAATACCGAAGAGGAAATATATATGTAGATAATATGTCCTCATGGTTGAAAAAGGCTTGGTCTATAGGAATTAAGAAGGTGAACTTAGACTTTATGTATGGTCTAAAAGGACAAAATGAATCAACTATTTATCGAGACCTGGAATTGATTCGTATATTAAAACCTCAACAAATTACTTTGTACGAATTGAGACCCAATATGATTATAGAAAAAGGTATATCTGATAAAGAAGAACTTTTTAAACAATATACACTATATTACAATGGTCTTGTTGGTCTAGGGTATATAGCACGATTTGGACAAAACACGTTTTCTCTTGATCCCACTGATGAAGGAGTATCTTCATACCTTCGTGAAAGAATGGTTAATGGTGCTGCATACAAAGGGTTTGGATTATCAGCTCAAAGCATGAGTTCCGTTGGTTTGTCATATAATATAGGAAAGTTATCAAATGTAAATGAATCTATGCTTTTACTCAATTCCTTTCATGAAGAATATACTTATAATTTACCTCTATCCGAAATTGCAGCCAAATACATGGCTATATCCGCTTATAATGGTTCTTTTTCTCTTGAAAAGTTGTTGAACTTCGGAATTTTTAATGATACATTAAAAGAAACTCTTGATTATTGTTTATCCGAAGGGTTACTTATTATGAATGATGATAAAAAAATCGTTATAACTCCTAAAGGATTTCTTCATTATGGCCCTTTATTTTCGTTGTTCTACTCATCTGATTAGGTAATAACATCATTTATAAATAAATATTTTCCCATTCTATATTATGTTAGGTTATATTACTCAATAATTTATAATTAAATATTTACAACTATTTGTAATAATTTATTTAAATTTGAATAGTATCAATGATTTATCTTGTTATAAGCTAACTTAAAATATTTAATATTTATGGAACAATCATTACAAGTTAATGCCGACTCTATACCAAAATCGGTAAGGATAAAACAAAACATTGCAGCGTGGTTATTTGTAATAACTAATATTTATTGGTTATTTACTATTCTTGTTGGTAATATATTTTATTATATCATTCCCTCAGATATAATAGAATATTTTCTACCTAATAATAATACGTTTCATGTATATAGCATACTTCAATCTGCTATTATAGGCATTTTAAATATTATATGTTGGATTATTCTTTTATCGATAGTTTCAAATAAAGCAACCAAAGTAGCTACTATTTTAGGAATTAGTCTTCTTCTAATAAATATAGTTTTTAGGATCATAGAACTTTTCAATACTGATATTACAATATTTTTTTCGATTTTAATACAGTTGCTTTGGATTTATGTTTATTCCACAATAATTCAAGCTAATAATATAGAGAAGTGCGACAAAACGTGGATTTCCATAATGATTATCAATCGTATTATTGCTTTTTCATTATTATTCAATAGAATAATATTCTTTGCAAAAATAGATAATTTAGAAAACTATCAGGGTGATTTATTTGCATTTAATTTTCAGTATGGTAATTCACTTCTACTTTTTTGGAGTTTCATATTTCAAATTTTAATATTAATTGCAGAATATCGTTTTGCTCGATGTATAGCATTTGCAGGTAGTTATGACCCTACTCCTGCTCCTAGCAAATTATACTCTCCTATTAACAAATATTTTACAGCTGTATTAATTTCAGCAACTATTGCATCTGTATTGTGGACTATTCTATATAGTAATATTGAATCACTTGAAAGTATATTAAACTAATGGCGTTATGAAAAACAGGTTATCATATATATATAATATTGAGAAAAAAATTTGGGGAGAACAGACTAATCCAAATCGATACTTAGCAACTTTTATTATACTCTTGGCAGCCATCATGGGTGCTTTTTTAGGCGGAAGTGAATTTCTCAATGAAATGTTTAATTGGGATATCAAATCATTAACATTAACTGCTTCAATAGGTATGCTTATCTTCCTTATTGCTTACAATGTAGCAGAATCAATTATAGCAACTGAGACTGCCAATGTAGCAACATTAAGATCATTAATTTTATCAGGATTTGTAATTTTAGCTTTTGTAATAGGAGTTGTAGCTTCAGTCATAATATTGTTAGCAGTTACCATTTTTGTTGCAATATATATAATTATAACTGCTATACAGATAGCTTTAGGTAATGGAGTCGGTTCAAAAGGAAAGAGATGGAAATTGGATAATGGTGATGAAGTGAGAGAAGAAAAAGGACTCTTAGGCGAGAGCTATTATAAAGGAAGTAGCGGAAAGAGCTATGACACAAATGATGGTGGAGAAACATTTACCGAAAACTAATAATAAAAGAGACTGTTTAGATACCCCTTAACAGTCTCTTTTATAGTTTTACTAACACTCTTTGATTATTTCTTCGTTTTTCAGTGTTATACATCCGTTCAGCACTGTGATTTATCTGTTTCACACTGTGAAATGGATGAATGACACTGATAATTGAAAAATTTATCTGTATGTTTGCAACTTAATATTATGATTAGTTTTACTTTATATCATAAAAAGACCGGGTCATGACAACATGATCCGGTCTTAAACTAATACTCTATAATAATAAGGAAAGTTATTTAACTTTCTTTCCCCAATAAGTTTTTGTATTATTCAATCCTACATATACTATGGTATGATGACGTGGATTTGCCTCCCAGTCTACTTCACGCTGTAA